>QHZK01000334.1 GCA_003224635.1 Acidobacteriota bacterium
CGCCATTTGGAAGGTCCGCGCATTGCAGGTTAACCGATCCCGTCGCCCCGTTGACTGAATTCAGGGTGATATTTAAATTGGCTGGCTGCACTGCCGTGACCGTCGCCGAAGCGGGAGTAATGCTTTCTGTAAAATCCGGAGCCGCCTCGACCACCAGCGAGGAGCTGGCGCTGTGGGTGAGGGATCCGGCCGTGCCCGTGAGGGCAAATGGGTATGTGCCTACAGCGACGTTCTGCGTCTGAATTGTAAAGGGGATTGGCGACGGCGATGGGTTCTGGTACTGGCTTCCTGACAAAATTATGGCTGCACCCGCAGGCAAGCTGCTGACCGACAATTGCACAGGGGAATTGAATCCGTCAATTCCGGTCAGCGATAGAGCGTATGAAGCCGAGCCGGTCGGCGGCGCGATCTGAGAAGATGGCGAAATCGACATGGCGAAGTCGCCTACGCTAAATGGGATTGGAGCTTTTGCGGTCAGGGAGCCGTCCGAGAAAATGGCCTGGGTCGAATAGGCTCCCGGCGGCGTACTTGAGGCTGTAGTGATAGTCACCGGTACGATCAGGATTTGAGCGGGCGGCAAAGGTATGGGATTCATGCCGAACTGGCACGCGGCGGCCGCAGGCAGTCCCTGGCAAGAAGGCTGAATGGTGGTGGAGTAGCCGCCCACGCTCGCAACCGCCAACTCATAGCCGACGGACTGCGAGGGGGCGATCACGGGCGTGGTAGGCGGCGGGTTGATGTCCACGACTACGAAACCTGTGCCCTGACCGATGGCAGCCTGACTCCCGTAAGTAACATGCGTTTCAGTGCCGAGTTGGCCTGTGAGCGCAAAAACATGATTGGCGTTGAAGCCCGGGCCGATCTGGAAAGACACGTCCTGGCTGACCTCTCCAGCCGAAAAGGCCACGGAGGAAGGTATCGAAATGTTCGTGTCGCTGGCGGAGAGAGCGACCGCTGCGGACGAAGCAGGCGGAAAAGTTAAGCTGACACGGAGGGTTCCGGTGGGCCCGACCACCGGAGAGGACGTTAAGGCCAGGCCGAAAGAGGGTCCGGGTTGCGCCGTTAGAACGTCGTAGGAAGAGGTATACCCGTCGACTTCGATGAGGTCGGTCAGATTGTCGCCGTCAACCTCGCCGCTGAGCTGCGGAGCGAGCAAATCGCCTAAGTCGAAAGGCGTATCCGAAGGTGTAAGCGTTCCATCGCCATTGCCGGCCAGAACTCGCAGGGTTAATGGAAGCGCGGCGCCGGTAAAGACGCCTTGCGAAGGAATAAATGAACCGCCAGCAGCTTCGTCGTATGCGGCAACGTCCATTTTCCCGTCACCGTTGTAGTCACCGAGGCTTGGCTCGAGGGGCCATTGCGGCTTGTCCGGCGCGCCAAAAAGAATGGCTTGAGAATATTGATTCTGGAATGGCCCGTAAGTGCCGATGAGGTTGAAGGCCCCGTTTGAGGTGCCGAGGTAAGTTCGAAAAGTGCGCGGGATCCCATTGTTGACAACACCGTTGTTGATGGCCTCTTCGAGCAAGTCTGGAATTCCATCATGGTTCAAATCTGCCGTGGCAAAGTAAGACGTGCTGCCGGGATTGCTGAATAGCAACTTGGGTGCCTGGAAGGTCCCGTCCCCATTTCCGAGAAGCTCGTACATGGCATTCTCATCGGTCGAGGAAACGAGCGCATGCCCTGAAACCAGCAAATCCAGCTTGCCGTCGCCGTTCACGTCAACCGCCAGAATCCCGTTGATCGCCGCGGAGGCAGAGGTGTTCATCGTGAGGGACGTGCCTTGCCGGAAGGTTCCATCGCCGTTTCCGAGGAAGGACATGACCGCCGGAGTTTGGCAGGGTCCGCCTGAACTACAGACGAGGTAATAAAAGAGAAGATCTAACTTGCCATCATTATTGAAATCGCCGAACACAAAGCGAACGAAGGGAGCAACGGGGAGCGGCGTAAGAACGGCTCTCTGAAAAGTCCCATCGCCATTGTTCATGGCGTAGGCAATATAGGGGTTGAAATTAGTGGGCGGCCCCGACAAAACGAGTGCGAGCAGGTCGGGGATCCCGACTCCTCGAAAGTCCGCTAGCGTGAAATCATTAATGGACTGGGTCAAGGCGCTATCGAGGATTGAGGATCGAATAGGAGGTCCGAACCCGCCGGCGCCATTCCCGAGCAGGACCGTGAAAGCGTCAGGCAAGGGATACTGTGTGCCAGATTCAAGAAGCACGAGATCCTTGGTCCCGTCATGATTCACATCCACGTGCATAAAACCGGTGTAGGAGATGGGAGCGTCAACCACTGCGCGCATCTGTCCAGCGGTCAAGTAGCCGAGGTAACCTCCACTGGGCCCGCCGAATCCTCCTTTGCCGTCGTTGATATAGACACTCACCGAATCCGACCCTTGATTAGCGGTAATCAGATCCGGATGCCCGTCCCCATTTACATCGGCGGTAGCGATTGAAAACATCCCAGGCTCGCCGCGAAAGATTGCCGGTGCAGAGAAATTGCCGGTCCCGTCGCCGAGTTGCACGCTGACTGCATTGCCCATGCTCAACGGGTAGTCGGCTGCCTCCGTAAATGGGAACGCCCCGCTGACAAGATCTAGCTTTCCATCTCCGTTGACGTCAACGAGCGCGGCTGAGCCGGAGACGATGCCTGAGCCAAAGATGCGCGAATTAGAGGTGTCGAATGTGCCGTCGCATTTGCCGGGGAAATAGGTTGCGACGTCCTCCGTGTCGAGAACGACCGCATCAATGCAGCCGTCCCCATTGACATCGCCGAGCGCCAGAGCCGTCGCCGCAATTCCCAGGCCCCTCGGCACCTGGTCCACTGTAAGATCGCTGAAGAATTGCTGATACTCCTTGAAAGTGCCATTGCCCTGGTTGAGATACACGCGGGCGCCCGATCCGGACCCCTGTTGTTGGAGAAGGTCGCCAGCAAAAAGGGGAATAAAAAAGTTCAGGGCTACGATATCCGGCAGCCCGTCACCGTTCAGGTCCACTGTGGCAAGATAAAAGGTATCCAAAGGAGCGGACGTGAAGAAATGGAATATAGGGGTACCGAGCATCCCCTTGCCATCTCCAGCAAAGTAAGCCAGTTCGAATGCGGAGAGGGCCATCCCGACGACAACATCCAAATTCCCGTCCCCATCAAAGTCGGCCACTGCGAGACTCTCCGGGATACCGGGAACGTAGAACTCGCGCTCCGGACCAAATGTGCCGTCGCCGTTGCCGAGCAAGAGTCCCACGGACCCGCTATCGGCTTCAGCCACAATCAAGTCCAATTTTTCATCGTGGTTCATGTCCACAGCCGCCAGAGCTGTCGGGGACAATCCTTTTAGCGGGATGATGGTGGGGAGTTGCGCTGTACCATCGCCCTTGCCGAGATAAATCCAAATGTTGTTGTCTCCAGCGTTCGCCACTGCCCAGTCGACGTGGCCGTCGCCATTGAAGTCTCCTGCAACCACGGCGCTGGGAAGAAAACCAGCGGGAAGGGTTGGGCGGATATTGAATCCCGGAGGCGGCGAGGGAGGCGTCGTAACCTGTGCCTTCACTCCCCCGACGGGCGATGCAAGCATATTCAATGTGGCCAGCCCCGCATGGGGCCGAGCAAACGGGGCCAGGTAGTCAACGCCTCGAAGCCCAGCGTATTTCCAACCTTGGAAGCGCCCAGGAAGCGGCGTGGCTTTAGGTTTCGTCGCCGCCGGTGAGTTGGGCGACCCGGCAGGCGAGGACGGTGAAGGGGCCGAGATCGCTGCCGGTGCGCTAGGCAAGGTGATGGTGAATGTGACGGAGTTCGAAAACGTGTTGACGGCATTCTGAACCTTGATGGTCACCGTGCCTGCGTTGGTGAGCAGGTAGCCCGGCACCGGGAAGGCAATCTGGTTGGAGGTGGCGGAGTTGAGGTAGATTGCGGGGGTCGCTGAATTGTTCCACCAAACGTCCGTGCCCGAATAAAAGTTTGAGCCGTTGATGGTCAAAATGAAACCGAAGCTCCCGGCCGGAACGCTCGAAGGAGAAATCGAATTAATCTGTGGAGCCAGGGGCGTCACCGTAAGGTCGGCGCCTGCCCCGCCGCCTCCCGGGGGCGGGTTCGTTACAACTATCCGTATACGGCCCCCGCCAGGGTTAGCGAGCCCGCCGGCGGTGAGGAGAACCTTCAACTCCGTGCTGCTGATGTATTCAGTGACAATTGTCGGGGCAGGATATATGACGGCCGACGAATCAGGCAAGAAACCTGTTCCCGCGACCGTCACCCATGTATCGCCGCTGCCCGCCGGCACGGTCGATGGGGAAAGCGAGGTTATGGTCGGCGCCGGATTGGAGGGCGGATTTGTCGGCGCGACCCTCCACAACAGCGACATGCCATTGCCGATTGCCGTTCGCCATTCCGTTCCAACGTTCTGAGTGATTTCCATTCCGATGGTGGCTTCGGCGCCATAGTCCTGGTCGGAGCAAGCCCCACCGAAAACCACATTGGGATAGTCGAACCAAAAGTCGCTGTTCCCCTCCGTGAAGACGACCTGGAAAGTCACCGTGGCGCTACTGTCCGAGTAGCATTCGAAGGTGCGGACGTTCCGCCACTCAATGACCAGTTGGCGGTTTGGGGCCGCCCCGAGGACCTCCCAGAAAACATTCTGGTCTGTCCCCTTCACCGGGTAGAGGTCTGTCCAGAAGGGCGCCAACAAGGTCACCACTGGTTGGTCAATCGGGAGCGGAGGAGGGTTGCTCGAATTCACGGCTTGCATCACGTTCAGCGGGAGGGGACCATTGGTGTAATCGCCGAAGGCATTTGTGAAGCTGATCGTCCCGTTGCTGCTCACGTAGAGAGTGGAGAATTGTCCCCCACCGAATTCAATCGGGAATGGCGAGGGAATGCTCGCGACCTCGTCGTCGCCAAGATTCAGGTTCGTTCCGGTAATGGTTTGATAACTGAAATTCGTCTCCCCCGCAGCATAGTTGCTGAGGGCAGTGGCCTGGACGGACTCGCCGTCGGAAAAAGTGAGCGTGTAGTTGCCCAAACCGGAGGGGGTCCATTGCGCACTCCATCGTCGAGCAGGTTAATTGTCTGACCCCCCGGAGTCACCGTGACCTGCACAGGGCCCGCGGGTTCCTCGCAGTTGATGTTTAGTTCAGCCAAGGTTAGGGGCTGTCCCGGCGCGGCGGGAACAGAATCCAGAGAAGGCTGGAGGCGCTCGGCAATGGTCGAGTTCGAGCACGTCATGGATCCGTAGGCGTCAAGACGCTTCCCGCTAATTGTTTGAGCAAGCGCGGGAATGGAGTGACCCCCAGCAAGAATCAGGTTCTTAATCGCGCGCCAATCGCGCGTAGAATCTTGCGCGGCGAGGAGTGCAGCCACACCGGTCACAAACGGTGTCGACATGGAAGTCCCGGTTTCGACTCCATAAGTTGCCCCCGGCAGCGTACTGAGGATCTCTTGCCCTGGGGCTCCCAAGTGCACTGAGTGGCGGCCAAGGTTAGTGAAGGCTGGGAGCAGATCGAATCTGTTTGTGGCGGCTACAGAAATGACATTCGGAAGGAAAGTGTTGGCCGGATAAACCGATACCACATCGTTATCGTTGAAGTCGTTCCCGGCGGCAGCAATGAATAGAATTCCGTCTCGCTGCAAGGCACTAATGGCGTCATTCAGGGAGCGCGCGAAGAAGTTCCCTCCCCAACTGTTGTTCGTGGCTACGATATTCACACCTTGGTCTTTCAGGGCCTTGACGTAATCGAGGCAAGTCACGGCGCCAGCCGTTGTGCCGTTTCCCATGGCGTCAATGAACTTGCAGGCCAGTAAGCTGACGTTCCAGTTCACCCCCGACATGCCTAAGCCATTGTTCCCCGTGGCGCCAATAATGCCGGCGACGTGCGTGCCATGGAACACGTCATCCATTGGATCACAGCTATTGGTAACGGCATTGAAGCCGTGCGTTCCTGCGGGACAGTTAATGCTGACTCCGTTGATCGTCTGCGAGAACGATGTTGGGGCTGACCAGATATTTGCGGCCAAGTCGGGGTGGGTATAATCGATTCCGGTGTCAATCACCGCCACCACGACGTTTTGAGAACCGGTAGTCACACTCCAGGCTTGTTGGGCGTGGATATCCGTGCCGGAGGTTCCCCCGTCCTGTCCGGAATTTGACAGTCCCCACTGGCGTGGGAACAAGGGATCGTTCGGTAGAGAAGTTGGGTGCACGATGTAATTGGGCTCGGCATAAAGAACGTTGGGGTCTTGGCGATAGTTGCGCAAGATTCGCTTGACCGAAATTTCGGGAGCGAGCTTCACGACCTGCAAACCTTCTACACTTGCGAAATCCCTTTTCACGGTCGCGCCCACTCGGGCGTGAGAGGAGAACATTGCCCGCCGGCCCGTCCCCGGTTTGAACCGGACCAAGGCTTCGCCGGGAACGTATTTCTGCCCATGGCTGAGCTCGATGCGAGTGGAATGCCGGCGTTCACTTGTGCCGCCTGCAGTTTGACCGAATGGGAAGGACGTTGTGAGGAGCAATGTCAGAAATACGAACAGGAGAAGGAAGGGTAGCGGCCTTCGCACTGCTCACCCCCCGTAAGAGGACTTTTCACTCCAACTCGACCGGGCAGAGGAGGTTGCTCATTATAACTCTGAGGGTGCGCAGTCTTGTCAACATATTCTATAGGTTAATACTTTCATAATCTAAAATTAGGACAGTGCCCTATAGGTTAATCGGAAGAATACTCGGCACTTGCACGGTGGTATGAATGCTTGGTTTCGTGGCTAGCCGATCGAAATCGTGCTGTCACTTCAGAAGCGATTCAGAATCCCCGGGTTCTCAATTGAAACACGGAAGTAGTCGAAAGGCTGATTTAACCTACAGCCTGATTCCGACGGTCAGAATGAAGTCTCGACCGTATGGAAGCAATCCTTGAGGACCTTGGCTACGATTTTCAAGGCGACAGTCAGGCCGTATCTATTAATCGGGACGAATTATGGCCCCCGCTTCAGAAAGACGCCCAACCTGTCAGTGTTCCGTCCGCCCGGACGTGCTGAACGGCCCCCTTCTTGGAAACGATCGAATCACTTTGCCTTGTAACGGCCTGTGCCTGGAGGTGGCAGCCGGTAGGTCAAGGCGTGTCGTCGGTCGCTCGGAAGTTGGCCGGGCCCCTTATTGCAACACTGCCGCCTTATCGCCTAGGTATTTGTTTACCGCTCGAGCTCGCCGCATAGGCGTTGCCGGGCATCGCGGACCAGCGGGTACACGTAGATATCTTTGATGGCTTGACCGTGGGCTTTGTGCTCTCGGTCCATTCGTCCGCGACCGGCGGTCTGCCCAACGTAGATCCAGTTGGCGGCCCGGTAACAAGTTCCTCGAAAGCGCTGCGCGTCCACCAGCGTTTCCAGCAGCAGTGGGCGATGCCCGTATCGAGTTTGCCAAGCGCGCGGCATCCGCCGGGCGCTCAGCGCCAGAATCTTGCTGGCCAGTCCCTGGACCCGCACCCAGGGCAGAATCAGGAACCGTCCGTTATTGACGATCCCTTGCAAGTGGCGTTGTCGTTGCTCGTCGCTCCACCCGATCCAGGCGTCGCGGGGCTTCATCTTCCAGGCCGGCGAGGTCCACAGCAGGCAGGCCAGTTCCCGATCGCGATTCCGCACCCAGTAGCGCAAGTTCGCCCCGAACGGCACG
>QHZK01000335.1 GCA_003224635.1 Acidobacteriota bacterium
TCTCTGTGCTGGAAAGGAATGACGCGGCCATCCGCGCCCTCGAGGGCTTGCCGGAGCAGAAGGGTGTGCTCTTCGGCGAGTCCGTCAGTGAAGTTGTAATCGAGGACCACGGCATGAAATTCTGCTACGACCTCGCGGGCGGGCAGAAGACCGGCGGCTTTCTCGATCAGCGCGAGAATCGCACCGCGGCAAAGAAGTACGCGCGCGGGCGCCTGCTCGATTGCTTCTGCTACACGGG
>QHZK01000336.1 GCA_003224635.1 Acidobacteriota bacterium
CCTGGACGCTCATCGCATGGTGGCCGTGGTCGAGCGCCGCACGCAGGCCCGCGACCACCCCATCCTGCTCACGGTCCCCGAGACGCATTACCTGAAATGCCTGATTTTGCGCGCGCTGTAGGCGTCGCCTCGCTTTCACCGCAGAGGTAACTCGACGTCTAGAGACGCTTTGCGGGAATGTCTCGGGAGGGCCACAAGGGCCTCACCTCCGTCTATCGCAGGTGGATTGGTCTGCCGACCCTGTTTGAGATAAACTGGCCCTTGGATGTCCGTCGCATTATGAAGCGCGTTCGCCGAGCCTTATTCCTTCCTGCCCTGCTGTTGCTCGTCCTCCTTGCCGACTCGAATTCAGCCGCCGAGGCGAACGCCTTAAAGCTCCTGATCTCGCTCGAACAACAGAGCATCACGGCGCCGTTTCCAGCGCGGATCACATTGCATCTACACAATTCGGGGCAGCGGCCGCTGTGGCTTTACCGGAAAGCCCGCGACGCCTCGACCGCCTTCCACGGCGATGCCAGCCGCCTGGAATCGGAAGAGCGCGCGACTGCCTATACCACCGGCGGGTCGACGGTAGCGGTCCGTCTCGCTTCTGCCGAAGCGTGCGAGATTGCGACTCCCGCGCAAGGGACGGTCCTCGACAGCGTTGGCATGCCGCACCCCAAACTCATTCGCCTTGACCCGGGTGAGGATTATGAAGAGAAGGCCGTGGTCCGCGTATCGCCCGCGCTAGTCGGCACGAGCGCTGAAAGCAAAGCCCTCTGGGGCCGATATCATTTCTCAGCCGTCTACGCGGCAAAGTTCTCGAACGCCGAAGAGGTCGAGCGCAACCTCGGCGTGGTGGTCTGGCAAGGCGAAGTCGGCAGCAATGGCCTCGATGTGGAAATCTCGCCGCCGACGGGACTGGGCTCGGTGAGCGGCCCGGCGCTTGGGACAGACTCGCGACCGGTGCCTGGCGTGCTGGTCTCGTTGAGTGACGCGCAGGAGCGAGTCCTGGACCAGGCCCTGACGGACACCCAGGGCCGGTTCTCGTTCACTCAACTTCCCCTCGGCTTGTATTGGGTCACGGCGCGCCGCGTGGGTTCCGCGGTCGATACGGCGGTGTTCCGTCACGTCGAGCTGACGCCATCCGCGCCGGCGGGCACGGTGGAGCTTCCGCTGCTCCCGCCCGAGATCTATGAGCCGAAGCAGATGCTGCACAAACCCGTGCTTCTTCGGGTGGTCGATAGCGCAGGACATCCGGCGGGCGGAGTCACGCTCGAAATCACGTGGTCCAGCGGAACGGTACTGGACAACGTGAAGGCCCAAGCGGCTGAGGACGGCACTGCGGCCGCCGAACTCATTCCCGGACGCAATTACGTGACCCTGAAGCGCCGCGGTTATCCGAAGGAAGAGCAATGGGTCGAGGTGGCGCCGGGCGACGGGATCGATGATTCAAAGCTGGCGCTCGAGTGCGCGCGGAAGTGAGGAACAGGGGGCCAGGGGTCAGGGGCCACCTTCTTTGGTCTTCAATGGCTCAATGACTCAATGACTCAATGATTCAATCCCTTCGATGACCCGAGCAGTGGCGGGGAGGTGGAATGCCTGGATCTCTCAAGGGCCGAGTGGCGCTGATAACCGGCGGAAGCTCCGGAATCGGGCGGGCCACGGCTCTCGCGTTCGCGAGGGAAGGCGCGCGGGTCGTCATCGGCAATCGCCGCGTCAGCGAGGGCGAGGAAACGGTGAGAAGGGTCAAAGCCGCAGGCGGCGAGGCCATGCTGGTCAGGACCGATGTCACCAAGGCCGCCCATATCGAAATGCTGGTTGCGAAGACCGTCGAGACCCACGGGCGCCTGGACTGCGCCTTCAACAACGCAGGGGTCACGGGAGACATAGCGCGAACGGCGGAATGTACGGAAGAGAACTGGGACCGCACCATGAGCGTCAACCTGAAAGGCGTCTGGCTGGCGATGAAGTACGAAATTCTGCAGATGCTGAAACAGGGCGGCGGCGTGATCGTGAACAACGCCTCGGTGGCGGGACTAGTGGGCATGCGGGGCGGGCCAGCCTACAGCGCGTCGAAAGGGGGCGTGGTGCAGCTCACGCGCACGGCGGCGCTCGAGTATGCCAAACTCGGCATTCGCATCAACGCCGTCTGCCCGGGGTTCGTGTCGACTCCGATGACGGAAGACCACACGAGCGCGAATCCCGACCTCGAGGCCTGGATGAAAAAAGTCCAGCCTATGGGAAGGCTGGGGACGCCGGAAGAGGTGGCTGAAGCCGTGGTCTGGCTCTGCTCGGACGCGGCCTCGTTTGTCACGGGCCATCCGCTGGTCCTGGACGGCGGGCTGGTCGTGCAATAGGGCGTCAAAGGTCTTGCCCCGAACCGCTAAGCGTCCGATTTCAGGCGATAGAGGGTCCGACCCGAGTTGAAAAAAAGTTGACGGCTGCCAAAAGGGGTTTGAGGGAGAAAGGCGGGAACCAATCCCCCTCGCCCCTTCGCAAAGGCCCGCAAGACGGCCCACCACTTCGATTCCTTGATCAAGTCAGTTGGCTGGCTTTTCATGAGGGGCCACCTCCGTCAGCACACCCTGAATGTCTGAAATTGTAAAGGTCTCGTCTGCCTGGGTCAACATGCACTCGCCAAGAGAACAGTAGTTACCGCCGAATTCGGTCGCGGGTTCTCTTATCTCAAGGAAAACCGGAAAAGCTACAGTTGGAAAGACGCCAACTGTGGCGACCACTGCCACCTCACCGCAGCTCTTCCATCACCTCATCCAGCGCGCTTTTCGGCGGGCGCACGCGGGATGCAGGCAGGGTGGCCAGCGGCTCATCCACAAGGTTCAGCAGGTCGAGGAAACTTGGGCGCTTCGTATCCACGTAGAAGAGCCCCGTGACCACCTCGCCTTTATCGTGGGACTCGGTCAGCACCCGCAGGGCTTCGACCTTGTTCGTCGGATCGTAGTCCTTGGCGAGTTTCTTGAGCAGCAGGCGCGAGCCGTCGTGCAGCGCGATCTCCTGCGTAGTGCCGGGATCGTAGTCCACGGAAATGTCCTCGAAGAAGGGGACGAAGCTCAGGTCCTCCAGGGGCTCGTCGTGGTCGCGGACGTAGGTGTAACTCTTGGTCGAGCCTTCGTGATCGTTAAAGGTCACGCAGGGGGAGATCACGTCCAGCATCACGGTGCCGCGGTGAGCGATTGAGCCCTCGAGCAGCGCCAGCAACTGGCGCTTGTCGCCCGAGAAGGACCGCGCCACGTAGGTTGCGCCAAGCTGAATCGCCAGCGCGCAGGTATCGATAGGAGGCAGGTCGTTCACGACGCCGGTCTTGAGTTTCGACCCGAGGTCGGCGGTGGCAGAGAACTGGCCCTTGGTCAGGCCGTAGCAGCCGTTGTCTTCAATGATGTAAATCACGGGGAGGTTGCGGCGCATCAGGTGCACGAACTGCCCGACGCCGATCGAGGCGGTGTCACCGTCGCCGCTCACGCCGACGGCGATCAAGGCGCTGTTGGCGAGCATCGTCCCGGTGGCGACCGACGGCATGCGTCCGTGAACGGCGTTGAAGCCGTGGGCGCTCCTGAGGAAATACGCCGGGCTCTTCGAAGAGCACCCGATGCCGGAAAGCTTGGCCACGCGCCAGGGCTCGACACCCATTTCGTAGAACGCTTCGATGATGCGTTCCGTGATCGCGTTATGGCCGCATCCCGCGCACAGAGTGGTCTTGTTGCCCCTGTAGGCGGCCACGTCCAGGCCAATGCGGTTGACCTTTTGCGGCGGCGAGGGCGGAACGGTCGTCGTTGCCATTTATCTTTCAACCTCCTCGGAAAGGACGGCAGCCTCCTCGGAAATGATCGAGTCGGTCACACTTCGTGCGTCGATGGGCAGCCCGTTGTAGTGCAAGATGCTGCGCAGCTTTTTTATCTGTTCCGCCTCCAGCTCCAGCCGGAGGAGGCTACAAAGCTGCGCGTCGCGGTTCTGCTCGACCACGTAAACGCGCCGGTGCTGCCGGATGAAGTCTCCGACCTCGTCGCTAAAGGGATAGGCGCGAACGCGGCAATAGCTCACGGCGAGGCCGTGTTCCTGCTTCAACTGGTCGAGCGCTTCGACCACCGCCCAGTGGCTGGTGCCGTAAGCCACGATCCCGAGGTCGTGATGATCCTCTTCTCCGATCACCGGGCGGGGCACTCGTGCGCGGGCCGTCTCAAACTTGCGGTTCAGGCGGTCCAGGTTGTTCACGTAATCTTCAGGCCGTTCGCTGTAAATGGCCTTGGTATTGTGGCCGCTGCCGCGGGCGAAATATCCCGCGGCGGGATGCCTAGTCCCGGGCAAGGTGCGGTAACAGATGCCGTCGCCGTCCACGTCGCGGTAGCGCTCGAAGCCGCCGAGCCGGCTCAGGTCTTCCGCGCCGAGCACCTTGCCCCGCGCTATCGGTTTTTCCGGATAGGGGAAAGCGTCCGCCATCCAATTGTTCATGCCCAAGTCGAGGTCGCTCATGACGAAGACAGGCGTCTGGAATTCTTCCGCCAGGTCAAAGGCCTCGATCGCCATCGTGTAACACTCCTCGACCGAGGACGGGAACAGCAGGACGTGCTTGGTGTCGCCGTGGGAGAGAACGGCAGTCGAGAGGATGTCGCCCTGGGAGGTCCGCGTGGGCAGGCCCGTCGAAGGACCCACGCGCTGGATGTCGAAAATCACGGCCGGCACTTCCGCGTAGTAGCCGAGACCGACGAACTCCGCCA
>QHZK01000337.1 GCA_003224635.1 Acidobacteriota bacterium
GCCAACAAGAAGGTCCGCGTCACTTTCTGGGAGTTCACCCGCGTCGGGATCATCGTAACGCTGGTCACTACGCTCGCCGCCATCATCCTGCTCGCGCTCGAGTACCGACTGTTCCCAGGAGTTTGAGGGCGCCGAGCGGCGTCGCCTCATTCGGACACCGACCACGATACGCGCGGACGGCCGCTCGCGGGGTTGCGGTCAACCGCGACGCGAGTGTGGAAGGCCCGGCTCAGCAGGTCCGCCTGGAACACCTGCTCCGCCGTCCCCCGCGAGAGGCAGCGCCCGGCTTCGAGCAGCAGGAGCCAGTCCGCCAGCTCCGCCGCCAGGTTCAGCTCGTGGGTGACGATGACGACGGCGAAGCCCTCCGAAACCGCGAGACGGCGAAGCAGGCGCAGCATTTCGATCTGGTAGCCGATGTCCAGGTTGGCTGTAGGCTCGTCGAGCAGAATGAGCCGCGGCCGCTGGGCCAGCGTCCTCGCCAGGACGGCGCGCTGAAATTCTCCCCCGCTGATTTCCGTAATCCGGCGGCCCGCAAGTTCCTCCAGGTTCGTATTCGAGATGGCCCACTCGACCCACTTGTTGTCTTCAGCGGATTCAAACAAGCGTGGGCCCACGTGGGGATGGCGTCCCTGGCGGACAAACTCCCGCACCTCGAACGAGAACAGCAGCGGCGCGTCCTGCCGCGCCACCCCTACGCGCTGCGCTCGCAGCCGCGCCGGCAACCGGTGCAAGTCCTCGCCGTCGAGGCGCACCCGGCCCGCGACCGGCTTCAGGTGGCCGCTCGAGATCTCGAGCAAAGTGGATTTGCCTGAGCCGTTGGGTCCGATGATGGCCGTAAGCTCGCCCGCGCGGGCCTCGAAACTCGTAGGCGCAAGCTCGAATGGCGGGTAGCGGAAGGCGACGTCCTCGACCTGAAGGCAGGCGTTTGCCCGGGGTCCGTCGCCCGCTTCGGATATACCCATGGCTGTCGTTTGCGCGCCTTGGCGCCTTGGCGTGAGGAGATTGTCGCCTTTGTCAGGGAGAAAACATGCTCACGCCAAGTCGCAAAGACGCCAAGAAACGCCGGGGGGGTTCTAAGGCCCGGCTGTCCGCCGAAGCAAGTAGATGAACACCGGGGCGCCCGCCACTGCGGTGACGGCGCCGACGGGCAGCTCGGCGGGAGCGATCACCGTGCGCGCCAGCGTGTCCGAGAGCACCAGAATGATCGCCCCTCCCAGCGCCGCCGTGGGGAGGAGCGTCCGGTGGTCGTTGCCTACCAGCATCCTGCCGAGGTGCGGCACCAGCAGCCCGAGGTATCCAATCGCGCCGCTCACCGAAACCGCCATCCCCGTCAAGAGCGACGCCAGCAGGTAGACGATGGTTTCAACCCTTGCCACGTCCACTCCCAAGTGCGCGGCTTCTTCTTCGCCGAGCAGCAGCACGTTCAGGTCTTTCGCAAACCAATAAAGCGCTGCGGCGCCCAGGGCGATCACGGGAATCAGGAGCCGCAACTGGGCTCCTGCCGCCACGCTCAGGTCGCCCATCAGCCAGAACGCCGCGCCGCGCACGTCGCGGGTGGAAAGCAGCGTCATGATAAAGAGGATCACGGCGGAAAGAAACGACGCCGTGATGACGCCCGCGAGCAGCAGCGTGTAGCTCGCCAGGCGCCCGCTGCGACGCCCCAACAGATAGACCCACGCTGTAGTGAGCAGCGCCCCGGCGAAAGCCGTAAGGGGCGACGCCGAGGCCACGCGGCCACCCAGCCACAGCGCGAGGATCGCGCCCAGGGCCGCCCCGCTCGAGATGCCGAGGACGTAGGGATCGGCCAGGGGATTGCGCAGGAGCGCCTGCAGCACGGTCCCGGAGACCGCCAGCGCCGCGCCCACCAGTGCGGCCAGGAGAATCCGCGGCAGCCTGATTTGCCGCACGATAATCGCCGGCTCGGCGCGCGAACCCGCTCCCCGCAGGCCAGTCCAGACCTCGCCGAGGGGCAGGTGCACGGCGCCCTGCGTCAGCGCCCCCAGACTGATGAGCGCCAGGGCCGAGCCTAACACCAATATCAATCCCACCACGTTGCGGCGCGTCGCGGCCACGCTCACGGACGAGCCTCCGGCGGGTGCAGGATGCGGGCCACCTCTTCCAGGGCGTCAATCAGGCGCGGGCTGGGGTGGATGATGGTCTCGGAAACAAGATACATACGGTGGTTCTTCACGGCGTGAAGCTCTTTCCAGCCGGGCAGGCGCTCGAACTCATCAAGCGCGGGCGAGAACGATTCGCTGCGCGGGAACAAGATGATGTCCGGGTCGCGATGAAGCACCTCTTCGAGAGCAAGGCGCGGCCATTCGCCTTGCACGTCCTCCGAAATCGAGACGCCGCCTGCGCGCTGGATGACGTCCGCGACAAAGGAATGCGGTCCGGCGGTGATCAGCGGGCGATACCAGACGACGAAGAGGACTTTGGGACGCGGCAAGCCGGCTACGCGCTTCTGGACGGCCTCAATCCGTCCGCGCAGCGTCTCCACCAGGGCACGCGCTTCGGTCCCCCGGTCGAGCACCTGGCCCAGGTCCTCGATGGAACGCAGGGTATCATCCACGCTGTGAGCGGCGAGGCCATAGACCGGAATCCCCAGCCGATCGAGCTGGTCTGCGGTCTCGCGTCGGTTGGCCTCCGGGCTGCCCAGGACGAGGTCCGGCTTCAAGGCCACAATCCTTTCAATACTCGGGTTAAGTACGGCGCCGACGTGCGGCTTCTGCTTGGCTTCGGGAGGGTAATCGCAGTAGTCCGTGTCGCCCACCAGGCGGTCTCCGAGACCCAGCGCGTACAGGGTTTCCGTGATGCTCGGGGCGAGCGAGACGAGACGATCAGGGTGGCTAGGGACGTCGACTCGCCGGCCGGTCTCATCCGTAAGCAGGCGCGCCCATGGCAACACGCCCGGTAGAGCAACGGAGGCAACAAGCACGCTGACGAGCGTGCGGGCGCTCGCCGAGGGACCGCTACATCTCGATTGCGGGTAGTGGGCCACGTCGTGTAACACCGTTTAGTCTTAGTCTAGAGGCGCGTAGTAGCCCGGGCGGGCGCGGACCGTGCAGTCCTTGCCAGGGACGCGAACGCGAATCCGCCGGAATGACCCGTCGTGCCCGGACCTCACAGGTGTGTAGCCGAGGAAGTACTGGCTGCGCAGTTCTTCCGCAATCTCGTCGAAAACCGCGGGAGTGGTGTATGCCGGTTTGACGTGGAACACGCGCCCGCCAGTCCCACGGGCCAGCTCGTCCAGGACCGCGCGCCCCGGGTCCGGCAACGTGGGCAGCACAAGACGCAGCGGGTCGAGGACATCGATACAGTAGATGATGACGTCTGCCCGCTCGGCCGCGTCGAGCGCGGCGGTGAGACTCGTCTGGCTCCCTTGCTCGTAGCCGTCCGTGAGCACGATCAGGACTTTCAGACCAACTTCGCTTCTCATCAGCTCGTTCGAGGCCCGGTAGACGGCATCAAAGAGATGGTGAGGGCCGCGATGGATCTTGCCCTGCGGGCGCGCTGGCAGAACCTGGGCCGGACGCTCCTCAATCTCGGCCTGGTCGATTCCCCGCGCCAGCGAGTCGAGGTCGCCGGTCAGCCTCTGGAGAATTTCAACCTGAGAGCCGAAGTGAAGGACGAAGGCCTGGTCGCCGGGACGCAGCAGCTCGCGCAGGAAGTCCTTGGCCGCGTCTTTCTCGACCGGCAGCGCTTCGTCCTGACAGGTGGTGGTATCGATGGCGAGGGCCAGGGTGAGGGGCGCGTCCGTCGTCTGCGAGAAGTACCGGACGTCCTGCGGCACGCTGTCCTCGGTCAGTTGGAAATCCGCCCGCCGGAGGTCTCGAACGAGGTGGCCTTGCCGGTCTCGCACCACCGCGTAGACGTTGACCACCTCGGTCACCGTTTTGAGCGTCGAGTCAGAACGATAACCCTGGGCCTGACCGTCCGCTCCGGCTTGAGCGACGGCTGTGAAAGCGATCCAAGCAAGCAGTCGAATTGTTGGTGAGAGAGAACGCCGCATCGACTCAACCCCCTTACCTGGCAACGAATGCAAACAGGCCCCAAGCTTCGTTTAGGCCCGGAGTTTCGATTAGGTAGGATGCTGAAAAGGTCCGCCAGGCTGTCAGCGCGAGAGCCACTCGAGCAGCTCCCCAAACTTCTGTCAGCGGCCCCGCCGAGTCAGAACGCCGCGGCAGGCATCGCCATCAAGTCGCGGTGCAGCAACCTCCTCTCGAGGGGATCGACAGCTACGCCGAGCGCCTCGAGTGCCGTTGCTCCCAAGACCGAGCCTTCCCCGGCCTCAGCAAAAACTACGGTCGCCCCAATCGTCACGCCGTCGAGAGTCAGGATGACGTTCCCGGTCTCGCGCTCCACGCGCCGCCCGTCGGCAAGCAAGAAACCACGACGACCCAAAGGCGCAATGCCGATGAACTCGAGCGTTGAGCGCGGAATCCAAGGCAGAGTAGCGCCCGTATCCACAAGGAGTTTCGCTGTGGCCGAACGCTCTCGGGCCGCCGGATTTGAAATCGTTACCTCGACTTCGAACAGTCCCACTGTTGACCTCCAATCGCGTGTAGCGCCGGCGCCCTCACCGGCGAAATCTGCGGCGATGAGGACCCTTCGCTTCGCTCAAG
>QHZK01000338.1 GCA_003224635.1 Acidobacteriota bacterium
TTGAGCGTCGGCAGAGCCATGTGGCGCGTGTGGAAGTCCCAGAGCGCCGTCAGGATGCCCTCGCGTCCGAGCGCGGTCGAGTTGCGCAGCACGCGCGCCAGCACCACGGCCTGGTCGCGCACCACAGCCTCGTAGCCTTTGCTGATGACGTCCTTGTCTTCCTGGGTGCTCGCGGTCCTGATCCAGGCTTCCATGTAGCCGGTGTTCTCATCGAGCACGTCGTAGATGCTTTCGTGCAGCCCGCGCCGCACCATACCGTCGGTCTCGGTGTTGAGGCGGGTCGCCAACGCTTCAAGTATCGCCGCGCGCTCGTCGCGATCGTCCGCTTTCCAGTAATACCAGCGCCACAGTCCGGAGGCGGCTTGGAAGCGCACCGAGGGGACCGGATCGTTCAGCCGCTCGGTGAGGGCCCGAAGCAGTTCGGGGTCGTCGGTCAGGTATTTGAAGTGTTGATTGAAGAGCCGCGTCGCGCCCCAGCGCCGGCGCGCGTCGGGCGACCGCAGCGCCGCAGCCAAGAGCGCGCGGCCGCGGGGCGCCGCATCCTGCCGCCGCGACAGGATCATGCGCAGAGCCCACGCCGCGGCTGACTGAACCATCTTGCTCGAGTCGCCGAGCGCGGTAATCAGAGGCGCAATCGAGCTGGGGTCGGCCATGTGCCCGAGGGCACGCGCCGCAGCTTCCCGAGCCAGCGGCTGGTCGCTCGTCAGGAGCACATTGCGAATCTGCCGCAGCGCCGGCTCGGGTGCCAAGTCCCAGAACCGGTCCAGTTGATCGAGCAGTCGCGGCAGATTGTTGGCAGCGAGCTTCGTGGGCGGATAGGGAGACCCGGCGTTCCACCCCGGTGGCCCTGTTGGTCCACCAGGTGCGAGCGTCGTAATAAAAGTGGGCTCTCGAGGCCCGCGATAGAGTGTCGACAGCGCCATCACCGCGAATTGCGTGGCTCGAAACGGTGTGTTGAAACCCTGGTAGACCGGGTCGCCTTCCCAGCTTCCCTCAGGACGCTGGGCTTTGAGGCAGGCGTCGACGGCGCGCGCCAGATGCTCGTCAGTCTCGGGACGCCGCCCGGCCAGCGCCAGCGCCAGGATGGCGTGATAAGAAATGAAGTCCGCCGGTCTCGCCTGCTTGTCGAAGGGATAGGGCCACATCCCGTCCGGGCGCTCGTAGCTGTAGAGCTGGTCGATCAGCGCGTCGAGCTCCTTCGAGTACCTTTCGCGCCCGATGGTCGCCAGGAAATGGATCTTCCAGTTAAGGTCGATCATGTTCTCTGGCTTGTAAGGCACGGCGAGCCTTTCCACGTTGTCGCGCTCGCCCGCCCACTGCTTGTCGCCGGTCTCCCGGTAGAGCATGTCGAATGTCTGCCAGCTCTGGGTGGCGATTTCAAACGGACTGACCTCCGGCTCGCAGCCGTCCGTCTCGTTCCCCGGCATGGTCTTCACGTCCCTGTAATGGATCTTGAGGAAGTTGGCGTAGGGAACGGCGAACTTCGGCCGCGGCGGATCGTGAGTGATGTTCTTCTCAAACATGTCGGCCAGCAGCGGGAGGCGGCTGGCCACCGTGCGCGCCGAGTAGATCACGCGGACCCAGTTGGTGTCAGGCTCGCCGTAAAGCGGGCGCGCGTTGTTGTAAATGCGGTCTGCCAGAAACTCGATCGCCGGGCGCTGGATGGGCGGGTAGCCGTTGTGCACGGCGGTCAGGTACCCGCGAGTGGTGAACTGGGTGGGGTGGCAGGCGATGCACAGGTGTGTTTCGGAATAGGCCATGCTGGTGCGCAACGCGACCGACCCGCGGCGGGGCGTGTTCGAGAGCCACGTGTCGCCCATGTTGACGAGGAAGTCCATCCCAGTCCTCACGGCCTGGCGCGGGTCCTTGTAGGGCGGGATGGGATAATCGTACGTGTGCAACTGCCAGGCGGGGTGGTTCGCGTCCACGCGGACGTAGTAGGTATCGCCAGGCCGCAGGATGCGAGTGCGAAACTTGTAGAGCCCGGGATAATTCTGGGTGGCCTCGATCTGATAGATGAATTCGCCGTCGTTGTAGGGAACAACGTCCGCTTTTCCGTTGTACTCGCCGGGCTGGAAGATGTCGACGTCGAGCGGGACGTCGCGGTCGGTAACGTTCAGCACGAAATAGGCCAGGCGCGGCTCGGCGCCGTGGAAGGTGAAGCGGAACCACTGGAAGCCCTTGAACATCGCGGCATAAGCATCTTCGGTGGGCGCAGGTGCATAAGGCCGCTCGTCCGCGCTGCCGTAGATCGTCTGCCCGAACTCGAAGCGCTGCGCCGTCTCCCAGGTGCTGTTGGGCTGGGCCGCGATGACCGCAGGGGATCGGTTGTCGGCGGTCGGTTGTCGGTTGCCGGCAGAGGGTCGTTCTACCGACTCGGTTGGGTGGGCGGCCAGTGGTTCCGGTCGAGCGCCGCCCATCGGAACGGGCTTGAACGCGACGCCGATGTCCGGCAGCCTGGTTCCCTCGGGCGCGCTCAAGGTTGCAGTAACCGGGCCGCGGGCGCGCGGGCGCAGCGTCAAGTAGAAATCAAGGTCCGCGCTGTGCAGCCACTTTTCCGCCACCGTGCCGGAGGCGTCGGCGACGGTCGCGCGCACGGCGCCCTTGCCTTGCGCCTGAACGGCGTCTTTCACCCAGACGGTCACGGCGTAGAGCGAGCCGGGCCGCGCCTCGCCGAGCTTGATCTCCTGGGAGCGCGCGGCTCCCGCCCGCCCAACACCATGCGGACGCGCTTCGACATTCCCGATGAAAAGGCCGAAGCGACCGAACTGAATGGCGCCCATGAAGCACAACGCGCCAAGAATGGCGCAGGGCACCAACAAACTCATCGTCGATTTTCTCAGTAACCGGCCGGTCGAAAGCATTGCCACCCCTCGGCGGGAAAGAGTCCCGCAATGAAACGGAAGGATGTTAACTATAATAACGCAAGCTGGCGGGCTGGGACCAGATATTCCCGCCGCATTTCCTCGTCACGCGCGCGCTGAGAGTCGCGTGGCCGTTCGCCCCCGTCAGAGGCGCGCCGATAGCAACAAAATCCTAGAACCCAAAAGATGTATAATTCAGTAAACTCAACTGGTCGCGCTGCAGTGGGTCAGTTTCACTGTGGCGGCGCCCCATGAGCGCCGTTCGGCGGTCGCAGACCGCCGCTAGAGAGACAAGATGGCACCACCGTCGCGCTTGCCGATGCTGAAGCGAGTCTATTATTTCGAACCGTGCCCGCTGGCCCCCGTGCTCCGTCAACTCGGGCGCGTTGGCACCGGTCGGCGATCACGCAAGGGGAAAACGGCGCCGGACGCCTACGAGGTTATTCCGATCGACCGCAAGGGCGGCGAGCGACCCCGCTGGGAGTTGCCCGCTGTGATCATCGCCGACGCCGGCGAGGATGAACTCGCACGTATCGAGAAGATTGCTCCGGAGGAAGACGAGTGGCGCGTAATCTACCTTCTACGGGGAGCGAGCACGCCCTGGTTCGGCTCGAGCCAGCGGGTGTTTGCCTTCCTTCCCGAGCGCGTGCCCCTCGTGGTCATCGAAAAGGCGCTGGAGCGCGCTTTCGAGAGCCTCCGGCACGTGGCGGAGCGGAAGCAAGCGCGTCGCGAGCTCAACCGGGCCGCCGCTGACCTCGAGGCGCTCAACAAGATCGGCGTTGCGCTGTCAGCCGAGCGCGACCCGGACGCGCTGCTCCAGCTGATCGTGGCCAAGAGCCGCGAAATCACCGGCTCCGACGCGGGATCGCTTTATCTCGTGGAAGAGAAGCCTGACGGGACCAAGCATCTCGTCTTCAAGTTGATGCAGAGTGACACTCGCGAGTTCCTTGTTCGGCCGCATTCCCTGCCCATCAACAAGGAGAGCATGGCGGGTCACGCCGTCGCGACGGAAAGACTCCGAAACATCAAGGACGCTTACCGTCGCATCCCCAACCTTCCCTTTCCCCTGAACGGCGATTTTGACCGCGAATTCAACTACCAGACCAAGTCGATGCTGGTCGTCCCCATGAAGAATCAAAAGGACGAGGTCATCGGCGTTCTCGAGCTGCTCAACGCCAAGAAGCGCGCCGAGGCGCGGCTGGTTTCTGACGCTCGGGTTGAGCAGGAAGTGATTTCGTTTTCGAAGCACAGCGAGCAGCTCGCCGAATCGCTCGCCAGCCAGGCGGCGGTGGCGCTCGAAAACAACCGGCTCTATCGCGACATCCAGAACCAGTTCGAGGGCTTCGTCAGGGCGTCGATCAAGGCCATCGAGCTGCGTGATCCCACCACTTCCGGCCACTCGGAGCGCGTCGCCGCGCTGACCGTGCGCCTGGCCGAGGTCGTGGACCGCGCGACGATTGGGCCCTACGCCGAGGTCAGCTTTTCCCCCGGGGACCTGCAGGAGCTGAAGTACGCCTCCCTGCTGCACGATTTCGGCAAGGTCGGAGTGCGCGAGCACTTGCTGGTGAAGGCGAAAAAGCTTTATCCGTCGCAACGGGAGCTCATCGAGGAGCGCTTCCTCGCAGCCCGAAGAGGGGTCGAGCTCGAAAGCGCCCGAAAGAAGCTCGATTATCTCCTGCGCAACGGAAGGGAGAGTATCGAGCCGGTTCTTGCCGCCATCGACGGGGCCAGGGAAAAAGACCTCGCGCGGTTGCGGGGATTCATGGAATTCATCTTGCGCGTCAACGAACCCTCGAGCCTGCCGGACGGCGCTCCCGAAAAACTGGCCGAAATTGCGGCGGCGACTTTCCCCGGCCTCGAGGGCGAGCCGAAACCGCTGCTGGCGCCGCAGGAGGTCGGCCTTCTTTCCATTCCGCGCGGCACGCTGGACGACTCGGAGCGCGCCCAGATCGAGTCGCACGTCGAGCACAGCTACGAATTCCTCAGGAAAATTCCGTGGACGAAGGAATTCAAGCGCATCCCGGAGATCGCTCGAGCCCATCACGAGAAGCTCGACGGCTCCGGCTACCCGGACCACATCAAGGGCGACGCGATTCCGTGTCAGGCGAAGATGATGACCATTTCGGACATTTACGACGCTCTGACGGCCGCCGACCGCCCCTACAAGCGCGCGGTAGCGGTTGAGCGCGCGCTCGACATCATCGGAAGCGAGGTGAAGTCAAACCTGCTCGACCCGGACCTCTTCCAGCTTTTTGTCGAGGCCCAGGTGTATCGGGTAGTGGGCCAGGCCCGCTACCGACCCGACGCCCCAGCTGGTCAATGACAGTCGATCAGTGACTACGAGCGAATCGAACGCGGCCTTGGAGGATTCGACCCCGCGACCGGCGAAACGCAGCCGCAGACCCTCGCCAGATCCACCTCCTATCAAAACGCTGGCTTCGATCGACGCGCGCCTGGTCACTACTGCCTGACATTCTAACCTTGACCGTCTGCGGCGGAGCACACTAGAATGAAACTTGAAGCTCATCCGCGAAGAGACAATCGAAAAGGGGGGGTATGCTTGACGGTCCAGTTCCGGAGGCGCTGACTTTTGATGACGTCCTTCTGGTGCCCGCCAAGTCTGAGGTCTTGCCGGCGCAGGTTGACACCCGAACGCGCTTCTCCCGCCACATCTTGCTGAATATTCCCGTGGTCAGCGCGGCGATGGACACGGTCACCGATTCGCGGCTGGCCATCGCGCTCGCGCAGCAGGGCGGCATCGGCGTCGTACACCGCACGATGTCCATCGAGCGCCAGGCGGCGGAGATCGACAAGGTGAAGCGCTCGGAAAGCGGAATGATCGTCGATCCCGTCACGATCGGCCCCAAGAACAGGATTTTGGACGCTCTCGAAATTATGAACAGGTACAAGATTTCGGGCGTGCCGGTCACGGAAAACGGCAAGCTGGTGGGCATCCTGACCAACCGGGACCTGCGCTTCGAGTCGCGCTTGGACCTGCCGGTTGAGAAAGTGATGACGAAAGAAAACCTCGTCACGGTGGCCGTGGGCACGACGCTCGAAGAGGCGCGGAAAATCCTCCATCAGCACCGCGTGGAGAAGCTTCTGGTCGTGGATGACGGTTTTAACCTAAAGGGGCTGATCACCGTCAAAGATATTCAGAAAAAGATCAAATACCCCAACGCCACGAAGGACACCCACGGACGGCTGCGCGTGGGCGCCGCCGTCGGAGTGACGGGAGACTATCTCGAGCGGGCCGAGGAGCTGGTGACGGCCAGGGTCGACGCGGTGGTGGTCGACACGGCTCACGGGCACTCGACCCGCGTGCTGGAAGCCGTGCGCCTGCTGCGGGAGAAATTTCCCAAGGTCGACCTGGTGGCCGGCAACGTGGCCACGTTCGATGGCGCGTGCGACCTCCTCCAGCTCGGGGTCGATGGCGTCAAGGTGGGGGTCGGGCCGGGATCCATCTGCACGACGCGCGTGGTGACGGGAGCCGGTGTGCCCCAGGTCACGGCGGTGGCCGAGTGTGCGCGCGCAGCCCAGAAAGCCGGGGTCCCGATCATTTCCGACGGAGGCATCAAGTTCTCGGGTGACATCACCAAAGCCCTGGCGGCGGGAGCCAGCTCCGTGATGGTGGGAAGCCTTTTTGCGGGGACCGAGGAAAGCCCGGGCGAGACGATCCTCTTTCAAGGGCGCAGCTTCAAGGCTTACCGCGGCATGGGCTCCATTGCTGCCATGACCGCAGGATCGGGAGACCGCTACGCGCAGGAAGGCGAGGTTGCGAAACTGGTCCCCGAGGGCATCGAAGGCCGCGTCCCCCACAAGGGCACGCTCGCCGACATGGTCGCCCAACTGGTCGGGGGCCTGCGCTCCGGAATGGGCTACTGCGGGTGCCGGACCATCGACGAACTGCAGCGCAAAGCTCGCTTTGTGCGCATCACGTCGGCGGGACTGCGTGAGAGCCACGTCCACGACGTTATCATCACCAAGGAAGCCCCCAACTATCGACTTGAATAATTCGGGCGACTTGAATAATTCCACAAACGCCATTCCCAACCACGCGCGGATTCACGCGATTGTCTGGCGGCTGACGGCCGTGGCATGGGCCGGCTTCATCTTTTACATGTCGACGGCAAGCTTCAGCGGCACGTTCACCGCCTGGCTGCTCGGTGAATTCTTTCGGAGCGTTCACGTGGAGGTCTCTCCCCCCACGTTCGACATCCTCCATCATCTGATGCGAAAGCTCGCGCACGCCACCGAGTACTGCATTTTCGCTATGCTACTCTACGGTTCCGCCCAGGACGAGCGCCCTTTTGACTGGCGTCCCCGGCGCGCGCTCGGGTGCGTCCTCGTGGCAGGGGCTTATTCACTGACCGACGAGTTCCACCAGATTTTCGTGCCCGGACGCGGACCCTCCCTGATCGACTGCGGGATCGACACGACCGGTGCGGCCCTTGGAGCGCTCGTGTTTTATGGACGGAGAATATTCACCAGGTGAGAAAAACGCCAAATGTCATTCTGAGCGAAGCGAAGAATCTCCTTATTTCCCCGGCAGATGCCGGGATTCTTCGCTTCTTTCAGAATGACAACCGGGTAGAGGTTAAAAGTAAGGACTTGGTCCGTTTTCTTTCCAACCTTCAACGTTTACCAGACTTCATTGTGCTACACTCTCGAACGAGCCGCGGCGAACGACGTTCACGATCTGCGGATTCGGCTGCGAACCGATACGCAGCTCGCCGACCACTTCCTCAAATAAAGTTGCGCGTTGAACCGTGGTCGTCGCCGGCAACACCCATATGTCTCCCCAATAATCGCTCCGGCCGACGAGTTTCATTCCGGGCAAATTGTGGTTAAGTCTGTTGAAGAACGCCTCGTAATGAACCACTGTGAGCCGTTGCCCGCCGCGCTCAAACGTACCCGCGCGCGTCAGCTCGATGTTGGCGTTCTGGAATGTTCCACTGCCCGCAAGCGGCACGTCTGATGGCGGAAGGCGATAGGGTGTCTCGGTTAGCTTCGCAACCTGTTGGGCGAACGTCTCGAACATGAATGTGTCCCAGACCAGGTTTTTTGCCTGAGTCGCAGTCGCAGGAAAATCTTTGAAGAAGTCGGGCTTGAACAACAAATCGCCACTCGCGCGATAGCGGAACCCATTCATGTACGTCTGTTGCTGACCGAGCCCGAAGGTGGCATCTAACGCCGGTGCCGTGGCGATGTTTACGTTGCTCCACTCGACTGTTCCATCATCGTTGCGACGATAGTCGCCGGCGATTCGCTGCTTCGAGACAAATGTTCCATTCGGGTGGAAATTGAAGTAGTCAACCACGAAACGGTACGCCGGCGCGTACTTGGATCGTCTGTTCTGCAACGGTGCGATCGTAGATGGGAACAACGCGAGCATCGCAGCGATGAGCGCAAAGAGGGTGCTGTGGCACAGACGCTGACGCGGGACTCGGTGTGAAAATGCGATTCCTCTTCCCCTAAACAGTTAGTGCTGCAAAACCGTGCCTCGGACTCGCTGATTTACACTTACACTTTACCCTTTAGACTTCTCTTCCTTCTGTTCCTTGTCGTCGGGAGGAGGGGCTTGCTCGGCCTCGCGAGCTTGCTCGTCTTCGACGGCCTTACGGCGGGCCTCCACTTTCTTCGCTCGCGCCTCGGCCTTCTTCTGCAGGACCTCCGTACCCACCAGTTCGAGCACCGCCGTGTCGGCTCCGTCGCCTTTGCGCCAGCCGGTGCGGACGACCCGAGTGTAGCCGCCCGGGCGGGAGGTGTAGCGTTTCGCAACATCCTCAAAGAGCTTCTTGACGGCGGCAGCGGTCATGCAGTAGGCCGCGGCAAGGCGCCTGGCGTGGAGGTCGCCGCGTTTTCCCAGGGTGATCATCTCCTCGGCGATCCCGCGGGCGGCCTTGGCCTTCGCCACGGTGGTCTCAATGCGCTCTTCCAGGATCAGCGAGGTCACCAGATTCCGCAAAAGCGCGCGCCGGTGCTCGGTCTTTCTGCTCAGTTTCTTGCCGTAGTTGCGATGACGCATGGCGAGCTTCCGTCCTCAGACTTGTTGTTGCGGCGAACCCTCGGGAGCAGGCGGCACGGGATTCCCCTCCTCATCGAACCTCATCCCGAGGCCGAGCCCCATAGCGCCCAGGATCTCCTTGATTTCGTTCAAGGACTTTCTGCCGAAGTTCTTCGTCTTCAGCATCTCCTGCTCGGTCTTCTGGACCAACTCCCGGATCGTCGTGATGTTGGCGTTCTTAAGGCAGTTGTAGGAGCGCACGGAGAGCTCCAATTCCTCCACGGACCGGTCCAGGGAGTCATTGCGCAGCACCGTACCCTTCTCCGGTGCGACCTCTTCGGCCTCGGGCGTCTCCTCAAAGTTGATGAAAATGGTCATGTGGTCTTTGAGCAGCTTGGCCGCCAAGCCGACCGCGTCCTGAGGGGAAATGGCGCCGTTCGTCCAGACATCCAAAGTCAGCTTGTCGTAATCCGTCATCTGACCCAGACGAGCGGCCTCCACCGTGTAATTCACTTTTCGGATGGGCGAGTGCACCGAATCCACGGGGATGTAGCCGATGGGCAAATCCTCATCGAAGTTCTTCTCGGCGGACACGTAGCCGCGGCCCATCTTGACGCGCATCTCGACGCGCAGGCTGCCGCCTTCGCTGACGGTCGCGATGTAGACGTCCTTGTCGAGGATGTCGAGAGCCGGGTCTTCCTGGATCATCCGGGAGGTGACTTCGCCGGGTTGATCGACGTTGAGGTAGAGGACCTTGGGACCTTCCACGTTCATCTTCAAGGGAATCTGTTTGAGGTTCAGGATGATGTCCGTCGCGTCCTCAACCACGCCAGGGATCGAAGAGAACTCGTGCAGCACACCCTCGATCTTGACGGCGGTGATGGCCACGCCCTCAATCGAGGAGAGCAGTACACGGCGCAGGGCGTTGCCGATGGTCGTACCAAAACCCCGCTCGAAGGGCTGGGCGTGGAACTGCCCGTACCGATCAGTCAGCGTCTCCAGATTGCAAGCCAGGCGTTTCGGTTTCTGAAAGCCTTTCCAAAGCATTGCTCGCACACCTCCTGCAAAAGACAGTGGCTAGTGACAAGTGACGAGTGACGAGTGACCAGCGACCGGCCCCGGCAGACGAACTACTTGGAATACAGCTCCACGATCATCTGCTCCTTAATGTCGAAGTTCACGTCCTCGCGTTTGGGCAGAGAAACCACGCGGCCGGTCATGGTTTCTCGCTTAAACTCCAGCCAGTGCGGAACCCGCCCGCCCAGCAAGTCGAGCGCACGAAGGATCGTCTGCATCTGACGGCTGCGCTCACGCACAGCGATTTCCTGCCCGGGCGAGACCTGGAAGGCGGGGATATTAACTTTACGTCCCGCCACTAGAATGTGCCCGTGCCGGACCAACTGGCGCGCCGCGGCGCGGGATGTCGCCAGGCCCAAACGGTAGACGACGTTGTCCAACCGCCTCTCGAGCATCGAGAGCAGGGTCGCGCCCGTGACGCCCTTCATGGCCGCAGCCTTTTCGTAATAGGCGCGGAACTGGTCCTCGAGAATGCCGTAGAAACGGCGCGCCTTCTGCTTCTCCCGAAGCTGCAGGCCGTAACCGACCAGCTTGGGCCGGCGTGACTTGCCGTGCTGGCCCGGAGCAAAGTTGCGGCGCTCGATGGCGCACTTGTCCGTCAGGCAGCGTTGGCCCTTCAAAAAGAGCTTCACTCCCTCCCGGCGACAGAGCCGGCAAACCGCGTCACAGTATCTGGCCAAACTTCCTCCCTTTTCAGCTCGTCAGTATTTCAGTCGGTCAGTTAATCAGTATTCCAGTTCGTCAACTGCTCGACATTCCAGTCTCTCAGCCCATCGGAACTGACAAACTGAAGAACTAGACTCGCCGGCGCTTCGGCGGCCGGCACCCGTTATGCGGGATCGGCGTCACGTCCTTGATGTTGCGCACCTCGAGCCCCGCCGTCGCCAGCGCCCGGATGGCCGATTCCCGACCCGCGCCGGGGCCTTTGACGCGCACTTCGACGCTTCGCATTCCGTGGTCGCGCGCCAGGCTGGCCGCACGGTGGGCCGCCTGCTGGGCCGCAAAGGGCGTCCCCTTTCGTGAGCCTTTGAATCCCTGCGCCCCGGAACTGGACCAGCAAACCAGTTTCCCGTCCGGGTCGGTTATGCTGATCAAGGTGTTGTTGAACGACGCCTGAATGTGAACCACTCCGCCGGGTACGATGCGCTTTTCCTTTTTTTTGAAGACCTTCTTTTTTGTAGGCTTGGCGGCTGCCGGTTTAGCCATAACAACCTGCTCTCAGTTATCAGTTATCAGTTATCAGTCAACCCTTGGCGACCGTCGGTCCCAAAAGACCGACGGCTAGGCTAGCTGCGTCTCCACGCCTCTCAGAACTTTGCGCTTGTGCGACCCATTCCGAGTTTCGAGTTTCGAGTTTCGAATTTCCAACTCCAAGCTACGTCTTTGACGTGGCCCGCTTCTTATTGGCGATGGCGCCCTTGCGCGGTCCTTTGCGGGTGCGGGCATTAGTATGAGTGCGCTGGCCGCGCACCGGGAGATTGCGCCGGTGCCGAAGGCCACGGTACGACCCGATCTCGATCAAACGCCGGACGTTCAGGGTCACCTCCTTGCGGAGGTCTCCTTCGACGCCACCGTCTTCTTCGATGACCTGGCGGATCCTGGTCGCTTCTTCGTCGGTCAGGTCCTGAACTTTCTTGTCCGGACTCACTCCAGCGCGATGCAGGATGGCCAGCGACCGGGCCCGTCCGATACCGTAAATGTAAGTCAATCCGATCTCGGCGCGCTTGGTGCGCGGTAGATCAATGCCTGCAATGCGAGCCATCAGGAACCTCCGTCTGAGAAGTCGAAAGTCGAGAGTTGAAGGTCGAAAGTAAACAACCCAGACTCAAGCTGTGAACTCTCGACTGTTGCCTGAGCTTTCAACTTTCGACTTTTGACTTTCGACTCTCTAGTCATCCCTGGCGCTGCTTGTGCTTCGGGTTCTCGCAGATCACCCTGACGACGCCTCGGCGCCGCACGATCTTGCACTTGGCGCAAATTTTGCGGACCGACGAACGCACCTTCATGGCGACTCCAGTCAACAGTCGAAAGTTAAAAGTTCGAGTCCGAAAGTCTCTTGCTTTCGACTTTCGACTGTCAACTTTCAACTTGTTACTTATACCGGTAAACAATCCGGCCGCGAGTCAGGTCATAGGGAGACAGTTCCACCTGCACTTTGTCCCCGGGAAGAATTTTGATGAAATTCTTTCTCATCTTCCCCGAGATGTGCGCCAGGACCTTGTGTTTGTTCTCCAGCTCAACCCGAAACATCGCATTCGGCAGCGGTTCGATCACCGTAGCGATAACTTCGATTGCTTCTTCTTTGCTCATAGATTCAAAAGCCGAAACTGAAAACCTGTCTTCCCTGTAGCGACCGCCCGTGACCGTCGGTCGCGGTTGTAGGCGGCGGTCGAAGCCTGCCCTGTTAGGGACCGCCGAGGGCGCCCCCGGCGGAGCCCAGGACAGACTCCGAGCGCCGCTCGCAGCTAACCTTCGAGTCGCGTGAGGACGTCGGGGCCATTCCTGGTAACGGCAACCATGTGCTCGAAGTGCGCGGAATAACCGCCGTCCAGCGTCACGGCGGTCCAGTTGTCGCCCAGAACGCGGAGCTCGTTGCTGCCGGAAGTGACCATCGGCTCGATGGCGAGCACCATGCCCTCTTTCAGGACCGGGCCGTGCCCGGCCCGCCCGTAATTGGGAACCTGAGGTTCTTCGTGGAGCTCGCGGCCGATTCCGTGACCCACGAACTCACGCACAACATTGAAACCGTTCTTCTCGACGTACTGCTGCACCGTCGCCGAAACATCTCCCAGGTGATGCTTCAGCTTTACTTTTTCGATGGCAAGCCCCAGCGACTCCTCGGTAACACGCAGCAGCTTCCTGAGCGGCTCCGATATCTCTCCCACCGGGGCGGTCAAGGCTGAGTCGCC
>QHZK01000339.1 GCA_003224635.1 Acidobacteriota bacterium
TCATTGCGGTGGAGGATCCAGGAGGGGACATCCTTCCAGTCCGAATCGGTCCAACGGCTGTTCATGGCTGGCAACGAACTACGCCAGCCTACCTCGAGCGGCTGTTCCTGGTTCCCCAATAAGACCATCTTCAAGACGGGGGCCGGAGTGCCGACAGTCGAGGGCAACGTGGCCACTGCCGCGCTAGGCTGTTGATCAGGCCAGCGCCACCGCTCATCCGGAGTCCCCTGGCGCTCTGCCCGGTTCCGCTCTACTTCCAGCCGGAGGTAGTCCGGCCGCGGCGAGCCCAACTGGTCGAGTGGGATCGCCACTTCCGCCTGCCATTCTCTCTTGCCGACTCGGGATGCAACGAGAAAGCGATCGCATTTTTGCGGGTCGCTGGTGAACCATTCCCGCTCTCCTGTCCATCGCCAACTGATCGCGTACGCGCCCAGCGGGCCTACCTGCACCATCCAGTCGTTTTCGCTGTAAACGCGGATCACGAAACGAATGTAATCCTCGCCATCCGGCGTGCCGTAGGTGATGCGCCGGGCGTCTGTCATCCCGCGAGCTTCTCCTCCTCCCTCCCACATAGGATTTACGCCAATCGATCTCGCCACGACGCGGCCGCTCGGCTCGGGCAGTCGCGCCCCAAGATAGAGGTAGCTCCCTGTACTTACTGCTCGGACTTCCCCCCCCATCGACGCGGGTACTCCCTCCTCAGACGGCGCCAGCTTGACAGCGGGCACTTGTTGCCACAAAGGATCATTCAAATCGCCATCGATCAACACCTGCGCGGACAACGGCTGCTCAGCCACCATCATGCAACAATGCAGAGCTATGACCAGAATGATCCATCGACGCATCGGACTTGCCTCCAAAGGAGTGCTCTATTCGCTGGTGCAACGGGGGCGCGTAACGGAACCGCGCTTCCGCGGCACGCCGGCCTCAGAGGAACAAATCGTCAAGTATTTCAAAGAGGCGCTGGCGCTCGTCGCCGGCCTTGGTTGCTCGAGCCTCCTTCTCTTTGGCCAGCGCAGCCGCAGCTTTTTGGGGGTCGCCTCTTACGGAATAAAGCTCCGCTAGTTCGTGATGGGCGTTTGCGAAACCGGGCTGTAAAACCACTGCGGTTTCGAGGTCCGAGATGGCATGCTCTGTCGACCCCTGGCGAGCGAGCACTCGGGCTCGCCAAAAATAAGCATCCGCTCCCTTGGGATCGAGCAGCAAAGCCTTGTCCAATTCCCTCTTCCCCTCCTTAAACCTACGCTCCATGAACAAGGCCGCTCCAAGCTCCGTGTGAAGCAATGGCAGCGCAGGTTGCTGAGATGCTCCTTTCTGGAGTGCGGCTTGGGCGCTTTCAACGTGTCCGCTTTCCAACGTCACGACGCCGAGCAGCAAATAACCCGGGGCGAATCCGGGGGACAGCCGCAAAGCTTCGTCGCACGTCTCCGCCGCGAGCGCATATTGGCCCATAACAAAATGACTCAATGCCATCCTGTACAGGACGATGGGCGCGTGGCGGTCCAGTTGCCGGGCCTTACTCAGCGGCGTAAGCGCCTCCTTGTAACGCCCCTGCAGTTGATTCACCCATGCATAGGCAACCAGATATTTCGCGTTTCGCGGATCAGAGTCCGTTGCCTTTGAGAGTTCGGTTGCGGCCTCGTCCAGTTTTCCGCCCAGCGCCAGCGCAGAGCCCCGCAGGAAGGCCACTTCGCCCGGCGCTCCGATGCTTGAAGGCGCTTCCTTCAACACCGCCAAGGTTTCCACGGGTTCTCTTGCTTCCAGGCTAACCTTGGCCAGGAGTAACTTCAAGTTCGAGTCTTTTGGGAGCAACTCGCTGGCGCTTTCTAGAAGATGACGGGCCTTCTGCACCTCGTGGTGTTGAAAGCACACGTCAGCGAGGGTCACATCAAGACCGGCCTCGTCCGGCAGAGCCTCAACCGCTCGGTCGGCAGTCTCGATGGCCTCCTTGGCGTTTCCCGCCTCGAACTGAGCTCGGACCAAGCTGGCCCAGATTTTGGCATCCTTAGGCGAACGCTCGCGCGCCTGCTCGAGATAAGACAGAGCTTCCGAGGGCCGTCCCGCGTCAAGCAAAGCCGCGCTCAGGGCGTATAGAGCAGACGAGAGCCCGGGATCCTTTACAACTGCCAACCTGAGCTCTGATATCCCTTCTTTGGAGAGGCGCCGCCCGATGTAAGCCAGGCCCAGGCGGTAGTGCGCCTCGGGAGAATCGTTGCCCAACTCTATGGACCGTCGGAAGTGCACGATCGCCTGGTCAAGGCTCCCAGCTCCAGCCTCTGCCATCGCCAGGTAATTGAAGTTCAAGGCCGAAGGACTCTGCTTGACCAGGGCTGAGAATAGCTGCTGAGCGCGCGCAAAATCTCCCGCTTCGAGAGCGCGGCCCCCGTCGCGCAGTAAGCCTTCGGGGGTCTGCGCAAGTCCGTGACGGCAGCCGGCAGCGAGTTCAACCCCAACGACAACGGTCAGCAGGACCACGCTGCGCGTCATCGCCCCTCCCTCCGCGTCCGTCGAAGTCGTGATGCAGCCTCTCGAATCCCTTCCAGGTCCGGAAGCGCGAGATGTTGTTCACGAATCAACTGCAACTGCGGCTCGTTAAACCACCCCGATCGATCGACATGTTGAACCAGCATCGACCCGGAACGGTACTGGCTGATGTCCAGTTCGACGGTCCGATAATTTGCCTGCCTGTTACTGTAATCGAAGTCCACATTCGCCAGATTGTCGTGCATTCCGTAGCGGATATTCTGGGAATACTGCAACGTGTTTGAGAAGTGGTCACAGGCCGCGATGGGCGGCATGGGTGCCGTTGGCCGTCCCCAGTTGCGATCCACTGACATCTGCAAGACTCCAGGAATCACAATGCGGAAGAAACGATCCTCAGTGACCTCAGCCTCAATCGGCACGGTACGAACGTAGGGAAATTCTGCGACACCCGTCGGGAAAAAGCTCGACACCAGCCTCATAAAGGCAAGTTGCTGCTCAGGCGTTGAGGAGCTATCGAAGTATAGTGCGGCCAGCTTCTGATAATCCATCGCACAGGGACCGCTGGTCTGGACTAACCGCAGGTTATTAAGGCTGACGGCCGCGTAGTGTCCTTCACGGATTTGCAAGTACAGAGTGGCCTCGCAATGCCCGTAGGTAGGACTTCCATTATGCCGGCAAGGACAAGGGACTTGACACGGGCAGGCGACCACGCCCTCGCCCCGGAGGCGCCAGTCAGCCCCATCGTAGTGAATAACCTCCGGGCGCAGAGGCGTGGCCTCGGGACCGCGGACGACCACGCTGTAGATGAGAACTGGGAGGAGGGCAATCTTGCCGAGGATTTTCATCGTCAGGAGCAAACCGGGAAACGACGCACTATACGACGACGCAACGCACGCGGTGGCACCAGTTGTTGGCGTAGCTGTCGATACGGCGCCGATCTTGCTCGATAGGCTGGCTGAAGCCCTTGCCATCAGTCGCGCGCGAGACCAGTTCCACCGCCCCAGATTGATTCAACTCTATCGTGATCCGCCCCAAGGCCCACTCGTGCGGGGTCGAACGCTGCAACTCCGCAGTGCGCCACGTTCGACCTCCGTCAGCGCTCGCCTCGAGCTTTGAGATTTTCCCTTCACCCGACCATGCGAACGCCCGCACTTCGGTTTTTCCTCGACGCAAGACTGCGCCGCCGGTTGGGGAAACAATCACCGACTTAACCTGGACTCGCGGCAGAGGCTGACGACTAACTTGACCCGACGGATCTAACGTCGATTCCGTGTACTCATTGCCCGTCACCGGCAAGTCGCTGGTTGACACGGTGATTCGCTCGAGCCACTTCACTGAGTCCATGCCGTACCAGCCCACGAGTAAGGCTCGCCAAGGCGCGCCGTGGTGCCGCCTCAGTGGGAGGCTGTTTAAGTGGGTGACCAGCAGGCCGTCGCTGTGGATCCGCTCCACGGGCACACTTCGAACGTACCCGTCTCGGCCAACCAGATGAACGTGGGTCCCGGAGCGCTTAGGTCGAGCCAGGGATAGCACGTCTCCGAGCGGCCATCCCCTCCACAGTCCGTTGCTGACCAGGCCCGTTGTCCCAACCGTGTTGCCCGCACATTCCAGCACCGCGCCGATCTCTCTCCGGGGCAAATTCGCCAGACTCTCGATGGTCATCTCCTTTGGCTCATCCACTTCGCCTTCGATTCGAAGCAGGTTTTTGCCTGTATCGGGTGGCGTCGCGTGGTGATTTCGGATGTAGAAATCTTCGATGTCTGTGTAGCGATCCGGCGATGAGCTAAGGTCAAAGACACTTAATAGCGGGTCGGCAGAAAGTACGTGGTGCTCCGCGAAAAGCCTGCTTGTGGCAAGGAGCGCGCCGCCGCTGACAAGAGTAAAGAATGTGCGTCTGTCCATGCGAATGCATTACCAAAGCTTCTAACCGATAGCGGGACTCCGATTGTGGCGGTTGTGATGCCCTGTTCGTCTAATGGGAAGGCACGTGCTCGGAGCGCTAATGGAGCGGGTCTCAGGCTTTAACCCCGCGATAAAGCCAGGGACCCCTTACCAAATGAACTTTAATGCGAACTGGATCACGCGGGCGGCGCGGGCGCTTTGTATCGCCCCAAAGGTCCCCGGACCGTCTTCGACATAGTTATCCGGATTGTTGAAGTTCACCTGATTGAACGTGTTAAAGAACTCGGTACGGAATTGAAGCCTATAGCGTTCCCTGAAGGCAAAGTCTTTAAGGATCGACAAATCCGTGTTTGCCAAAGCAGGACCGCTCAGGATCCCCCTCCCGGCGTTCCCG
>QHZK01000352.1 GCA_003224635.1 Acidobacteriota bacterium
CGCTTTCAGTTCCGAGGCAAGTGTAGCAAGGCTTTTCTCTAACTCGCCACACTCACGCATGGCTTTCCCCAGTACGGTATCACGCTCCGTGTCGCTCATGTATCGCTCCCTCCCAGAACGAAAGTACCACGGCACGGAATTGTACGCCGAATTATCAATGTGTGTCAAGTGATTTGTTACCCTCATTTTGGCGTGCTAGACTGGGTAGGAATGGGTTTCGGCTGAATCCGCTATCTCCCGATTTTCAGGCCGCCGTCCTCACCGGCCCCGCAGAAAAGCGCCTTAAACGTATCCCGCGCCTCGTGTCAGCGGTGCCTCTGTACTACTAACCTGGAAAATGTTTGCGCCCTTGCACAAATTTTTGCGGCGCTTTTTGGTTGCGGCTCTGCCGCGCTGTGTCCTCCGTGGTCAGAAGAGCCTCAACACACAGTTCACGGAGACCCTCCGCGCGCTCCGTGTTAAAACTTGAAAGGCACGGAGGTCACAGAGAACGTCAGTCGGTTGCGGCGAAAGGTCGTTCTATGCTGAAATGAGTTGGAAATTGCACGGCGAGATCGCTTGCATTTGCTGAAAAAACTCTTAGCCATGTCATTCTGAGCGAAGCGAAGAATCTCGCTCTGAATGCGAAAGCACTTGCGAGATTCTTCGTCGCCTTCGGCTCCTCAGAATGACAGGTTCGCGGCCTTTTCAGCAACTTGTTAGGTTACAGGAATTGCCGCTTCCACGCGAAGATTACGACACCATGAGCCGTTCCAAACTCCGCCCCGCGCAAAGCAGGCCCTCCAAGGGTAGCAGTGCGGGCGAGCCTGCCCCTTCGCTGCGCTCAGAGCAAACTCTGAGCGAAGCGAACGGGACGCCCGCGCTCCCAACGGAACGACCGGCGGTTTCCTTGCTCCGACAAATCCCTTCTGTCGACGAGCTGCTGGGTCGCGCGGCGCTCGCTGGACTCGAAGCGCGCGTGGGCCGGCGCGCGCTCGTCGAGGCTACGCGCAAGGTCCTCGACGGCCTGCGAAACGGGATTTCGAGCGGAGCCGTGTCCGACGTTTCCATCGAGGCGCTGGAACGCGAGGTCATGGTCGCCGCGCAAGCGGCCATCGAGCTCTCGCTACGTCCCGTGGTCAACGCCACGGGCGTGATTCTTCACACTAATCTCGGGCGCGCGCCGCTCGCCCGCGAGGCGGTCGAGCACCTGTCCCGGGTCGCCACCCAATACTCGAACCTGGAATACAACCTCGAGCAAGGCGAGCGCGGCAAGCGCGACGCGCACACCGACCGGCTCTTCGCCGAGCTGGTGGGCGCCGAGAGCACGCTGGTCGTCAACAACAACGCCGCGGCCGTCTTCCTCGCGCTGAACGCGCTGGCCGAGGGCGGCGAGGTGATCGTTTCGCGCGGCGAGCTGATCGAGATCGGCGGCTCGTTCCGCATCCCCGATATCTGCTCGAAGAGCGGCGCCGCGCTGCGCGAGGTCGGGACCACCAACCGGACGCGCCTGGCCGATTACGCCGCCGCCGTGAACGAGCGCACGCGCGTGCTGATGCGCGTCCACCCGAGCAATTTCCGCATCGTGGGCTTTACGGAGCGTCCGGCGCTGGAAGAGATGGTCGATCTCGCGCGCCGGCACGGTCTGATTCTTCTCGAGGACCTGGGCAGCGGATGCCTGATTGACCTCGCTCCGCTCGGGATTGAGGACGAGCCTCTTGTTGCGCCGAGCCTGCACGCCCAAGTCGACGTGGTCACCTTCAGCGGCGACAAGCTCCTGGGCGGCCCCCAGGCCGGCATCATCACCGGCAAACGCGAGCCGCTGGCGAAAATCCGCAAGAACCCGCTGTTCCGCGCCCTGCGCGTCGACAAGCTGACCATTGCCGCGCTCGAAGCCACCGTCGGCTTGTACCTGCGCGGCGACCTCAAAGCTATTCCTACCTGGCGCATGATCCACACGCCCAAGGAAGAAATCGCCGCGCGCGCGTCGAGACTGGCGGAACTCCTTGGCACCCAGCCGGAAATCTCAGTCGAGCTCCGCGACGGCGAGTCGGTGATGGGCGGAGGCTCGACGCCGGGCCAGTCGCTGCCCACCCGCCTCGTCGCCGTCACTCACGCCCGCCACAGCGCCCAGGAACTCGAAGCGCTCCTCCGGCGCAACCGTCCGCCGATCATCACGCGCGTCGAGCGCGATCGGCTGCTCCTCGACCTGCGCACCGTGTTTGAAGACCAGGACCAGGAAATCGCGCGCGCGTTCGAGCGCTTGGAGAGCGCCGGAATTTAAGGCGAATTCCCTTGAAAATCACCGGACTGATCTGGCTTGAGGACATCGTCCAAAAACTTCTGCAGAAACATCGGGTCCAGCCGGAGGAGGTCGAAGAAGTCCTGGCGAACCTTCCGCGCTTTTTCTTCGTTGAAAAGGGCCACCGCCAGGGAGAGAATGTTTATGTGGCGCTTGGGCAAACAGACGCCGGACGGTACGTGGTCGTTTTCTTTGTTCGTACCAAGGATGGGCGAGCTTTGATCTTGTCTGCGCGTGATATGACCGACGCCGAACGGAAGAGGTATGGGCGAAAATAAGAGTTCAATTTCACGGGCGCGGTCTTATAAAGAATTGAGCGAGTTTTGGGACTCCCATGGCCTGAGCGAGTACTGGGACCGGCTTCAGCCGGCTGAGTTCGAGGTCGACATTCAATCCGAGGCAAGCTATTTCCCGCTGGAGGCTTCACTTTCGGCTGAGCTGCGCTCAATTGCCCGGAAAAGGGGCGTCTCTCCGGAGGTGCTTCTAAACCTGTGGGTGCAAGAGAAGGTCCGGAAAGTCACGAAGTAGGGGACAACGTCAGAGCGGCAGCACGTTCAGGGCTCAGCCGCAGGTCGTTTCTCTCAGGCAGCGGGGGGTTGCTTGGCGCCTTCGCCATTGCGCTGTGGCCCCGCGCAGGCGCTGCGCAGGCGAAAAGGAAGTCGAGGACTCTCCTTCCTCCCCCTGCCGACCTGCCCGGACACGTCAACTATCTGGCGCGGCAACTCCTGGGCGTGCCGCTGGACGAGTCGCAGCCGATTACGAGCCAGGTCCAGAAGCTGGTCGTGGACCATTTCGAGCAGTGGCTGGGGAGCCGGGCGTCGCCTGCTGAGAGCCCAACTAGAAACAAAGACTCGCCCGACGACGTTCAGGTGCGGCGCGAGCTCGAAAGCGTTTTCGCCCAGCTTCACTACCCGCTCTACGCCTGGCCTCGAACTTTCGTCCGGCCCTGGAAGGGCGCCACGCTGACGGGAGTGGGCTATACGCTCGGATGGAGCGACTACGACCGCGCGAACGTCGTGGCGCTCTACGAAACCCGGGAAACCAAGACCCGTCTCGCCGCGCTCGCGAGCTTCGTTCCCCACACCGACTTGCACTACGAGTTCCCGGCCCCGCCGCCGTCGGGAGACTTCTGGTTTCTCGTCTTCGGGACCAGGCTCGGCAAGAGTCAATTGCGTTTGACGGCCCAGCTTTATGCTTTCGACGGCCACTCCCTGCACTCTGTGTGGGAAGTGCGCGACGCCTATGACGGAAAGATCGAGGTGGGGCGGAACTGGGTCACGATCCGGTATCTCAAAGAAGACGAATACATCCGCGAGACCGCGCACCGGCGCAAACCCCCGCGTTACGAAGCCACCTACGCGGCGACGCCCCAGGGCCTCACGCTTCAGTCCGAACGCACGATCCCGTTTTAGGAGCCCCTTTGACGTCCACGAGTGGACCAGGCCGGCAACGAAATCCAGCCTGAGCAGGTATTGAAACACAACGGGGCAGCGGCAACGCAGGCGAAGAGGTAAACTCACAGCAAACGTCATTCCGAGGAGCCGCAGGCGGTCCTGAACGAAGTGAAGGAGGAATCTCGCAATCTCATGTTTTCAGAACGAGATTCTTCGCTGCGCTGCGCTCCGCTCAGAATGACATGCAAGAAGCATTTCTCAGCAACCTGCAATCAAACCAGGCTCGCACGCTACCGATTGCGCCGGCGCTCGAACGCCTCGCGCATCTCAGGTTCGGGATCGATTCCCAGAGCGTCGGCGACGCGGTTGATGTAGTTGAAGTAGGAGACCACCTCGACCGCGTCGAGGATATCGCGGTCGGTGAGCCCGTGCCGGCGCAGGGTCTCGAGGTCCTGCGCGCGGACGGCGGAAGGAGTGCGCGTCACAAGCTCGGCGAATTTCGAAAGCGCCTTCTGGCGCGGCGAGAGTTTGGCGAACTCATAATTCTCTTTAACCTGTTCGGCCAACTCAGCGTCCTTCGATTCCCGACGGAGATCCTCTCCGTGCGCCTCGATTCAATAGAAGCAATGGTTGGCCCAGGAGACCACCGTCGCCAGCATTTCGCGCTCGGCCCGCGACAGACCTGACGGCCCGTACATCGTGGCCAGGTACAGGTCCATCGAGGCGCGCAAGGCGGCGGGGTTCAAGCTCTGCACCTTGAGGATGTTAAAGACCTTGCTGGCGCGACGAACGGCCTTGTCGTATTCCGTTTTGAGCTCGCCAGCCGCTTGGTCCGGTTCGATAGTCTTGATCCAGGCCATAGGTTCCTCCTACAGGCAAGCGACCTGCAGCAGCGCGGACAACGGGTGTTCGATGAGCGCCGAAAAACGGCGGCCGAGGAATTCATCAATGCGCGTCCCCAGCCTTCTTCGGTCGGGGCCGGATAAGCCACAGCGGGACAAGCGGAAGCAGACCCCAAACGACCAGGTATCCGGCGGTGAAACCGGGGACGCCGTAAGCGAGCCGGGCGTGGAGATCCATAAGAAAATTAAGCGAGAACCAACCCAGCAATGCACCCCACCAGCCCAACACCGTAGGTCGGAC
>QHZK01000353.1 GCA_003224635.1 Acidobacteriota bacterium
CTTCGATTTGAAAATCATGTTTCTGACGGTTTGGCGGACCCTGGTGGCCAATCGGAATGCGTACTAACCGAAGCCGATCAAGGGCGGTGTCATTCCGAGCGGCCGGCGAGGACCGGAGCGAGTTCGGCCCGCGCCGTTTACCGGAGGCGTGCTTCGCGGAGGAAGCACAATCAAGCCAAGGGGGTTCTGAACGATGAAAGGCGTGATCCTGGCTGGAGGCACCGGCTCGCGACTTTATCCCCTGACCCGTGTGACCAACAAGCACTTGCTGCCGGTCTTCGATCGGCCCATGATTTTCTATCCGCTGCAGGCCCTGATCAACGCAGGGATCACGGATATCCTCGTAGTTACGGGTGGGCAGAATGCAGGGGAATTTCTCCGCCTTCTCGGAAACGGGAAGGACTTCGGGCTGAAGCACGTCAATTATACCTACCAGGAAGGCGAGGGCGGAATTGCCGACGCCCTCCGCATGGCCGAGCACTTTGCCGGCGAGCAACCCATTTGCGTCGCGCTAGGTGACAACATCATTGAGAAGAACATCATCGCGGCTTGTGAAACGTTCCGGCGGCAAGCCGCCGGGGCCCATATCGTTCTCAAGGAGGTTCCCGACCCGGAGCGCTTCGGAGTTCCTGTCTTCGAGGGAGACAGAATCGTCCGCGTCGAAGAGAAGCCCAAGAAGCCCCGGTCTCGCTATGCGGTGACCGGTTTTTACATGTACGACGCCAGGGTGTTCGACCGCATTCGCGCCGTGAAACCGTCCGGGAGAGGGGAGCTGGAAATTACCGATGTCAACAACCTCTACCTCGCCGACGGTCTTATGACTTACAGTATACTCGACGGATGGTGGACGGACGCCGGGACTTTCGAATCTCTCCTGCGAGCGAACAATCTCGTCGCCCAAACCGGGGCCAACCAAGTGGGACCGTCCGCCGTGACCGGAAGCGCGGACCCGCGCGTCGGCCGCGCCGCCGAATGAGCGGCAAGGTGCGGCGTTGGGTGTGGTCGGCTTCCGGGCAGACGAGCCTGTGTGTCTTCGAGCGCTGAGGGAGGTCTCGTGGAGGTCCGTACGGCGGAAATACCCGATGTGAAGATCATCGAGACGCGCCGGTATTTTGACCAGCGGGGGTTCTTCTCGGAAACCTACAACAAGCGCGCCTTAATGCAAGCGGGAATCGAGCTCGACTTTGTTCAAGATAGTCACTCGCTCTCCGTCGAGAAAGGCGTGGTCCGTGGACTGCACTACCAGATTCCGCCCTTTGCCCAGGACAAATTAGTTCGAGTGGTGCGGGGCGCTGTTTTCGATGTTGCGGTTGATCTGAGGAGGAGGTCGCCAACCTTTGGCCGGCACGTGAGCGTCGTCTTGAGTGCGGAAAAATGGAATCAGCTCCTGGTTCCCAAGGGCTTTGCGCACGGTTTCTCCACCCTGGAGCCCAACACCGAGGTGATCTATAAAGTGACGAACTATTACTCTCCGGAGAACGACCGGGGTTTGTTTTGGAATAGTCCAGAGCTTCAAGTCGAGTGGCCGGTGTCCCAGGGGGAAGCGATCCTGTCGGATAAGGACAAGCGGCTACCCAGATTTTCCGAGCTGCGCGACTTTTTCGACTGAAGACATTCATTCTTTCTCTCCTCTTTCGGCGGGTCTGAAGACCCGACCTTGCGCCGTGGTGAAGACTCGTTCAGCATCCTGCCCGGGCAGGGAAGTCGCAGGTCGATTCTTCGATAGCGCTGAATGAAAACGGTACTCGAAATAATCCTCACCCTGGTAATCGTCGGCGCCGCACTCGCCTTTGGCGGCGTCCAGCCACTGGTTTATTCTTTGATGGAAGCTGCTCTTTTCCTCGCCGCGCTGCTTCTCCTTCTCAAGCTGGCGCGGGAGCGGAGCGCGGAATTGAAGATCCCCCTCTGGCCCGTGCTGTTCGCGGCTCTGGCGGTCCTCGAAGTAGCCCCTCTTCCGCAGCCCCTCGTCGCCAGGATCTCGCCCGCGCGCCTCGCGGGTCCAAGTCTTAAGAGCCTCGGGCATTCCGTGACGGGATGGACTACGCTCAGTATCTACCCGCACGATACCATACTGGGACTGGTCAAATTTCTCGCTTACGTCAGCGCCTTCACGCTGGCGGCTTATCTCTTCGATTCGCGGACCAAAAAGAGTCTTCTGGTGCGAGGCTTGATTTACCTGGGAGTGGCCGAGGCGGCCTACGGCACCTTCCAGTACCTCACGGGCGTGCAGAAAATCTTCACCTACACCAAGCAATACTACAAGGAGGACGCGACCGGCACTTACATCAACCACAATCACTTCGCCGGCCTTCTGGAGCTGACGCTCCCGTTTGCCGCGGCGTGCGTCTTCTACTTTTTCCAGCTTTGGTCAGAAAGCCGGCGCAACATGGTCCGCCGGGGTGTTCCGGCGAGCGCGGGTTCGGCGGGGGTGCTGTGCGTTTTTTATTCGTTCGTGCTGGTCATCGGGCTGGTCGGAATCATCTTCTCTCGGTCCAGGGGAGGAATCCTGGCCTGCGCGTTCAGCGTCGTCTTCATGGCCGTCCTGGCGCAGCTCACTATAAAGCGGAAGGCCTGGATGCTGGGGGTTTTCGCCCTCCTGATCTGCGCCGCCGGCTACGGGATCTGGATCGGGCTCGACCCCGTGCTGGCGCGTTTTGAAGAGGTCCGCGGGGCAAACTATTTCGAGCTCGAAGGGAGGGTGCCGGTCTGGCGGGACAGCCTGCGTCTGGTGCGCGACTACCCTCTGACGGGCACCGGCCTCGGCACCTTCGAGCTGAGTTTCAGACACTATCAGACCACGATGGTGAACCTCGACTTTGACCACGCGCACAACGACTATCTGGAGTTTGCTTCCGATACGGGCGTGCCGGGAGCAGCTCTGCTCTTCCTGCCTGTTTTGTACCTTCTGATCAAGATGATTGGCTGCTTCCTGGGCGATTCGCGAAGGTACCGGCGCGCCGTCGTTCTGGCATGCGTCGGGAGCACGGTGGCCTTATTGGTTCACAGCGTCATGGATTTTAACTTGCAGATTCCCGCCAACGCCCTGATTTTTTCCGTCGTCCTGGGCATCGGTTACAAGGCTGCATGCGTTGAGCCGCGCGCTGAGTCGCCTGCGGAAGCAGGCAGCCGCACAGGGCAGCCGACCAGCGTCACGGCAGCGGCGCCACACTGACGTCGTCCACCCAGACCTTTCCCGCGATCTGATTGTCCAACTTCCGGCTCGGCAGCCGGCTAACCACGATGGCGATCAAGTCCGTTTGAGGCGCCGTCTTGAAGTCGAGCAGCACGGGCGTCCAACCCCGGCTGTCGCCCTTGAGGTCCTCTGAGAAGGCGTCAAGAATACGAGGATCGTAGGCGTCGCGCACCTGGAGACGCGGCCCGCTGTCAGTCGTAATGCCTTCGGTTCTCATGAACCCTTGCAGCCGATAGGAACGGTTAGGCACAACCCTCACGAACTCGAAGACGTTCGCGTAGTTCACATTCTGCGTTCCTGCGAACTGGATCAGGAGCGAGTGGCTGGGGGAGTGAAACGCGGTCCGATCAAGCGTGGCATAGGCTCCATCGGTCCGGTCAAGGCGCCAATCAAAGCCAAAGTTCAGAAGCGTTTCCTCGAAATCGCCGTTCAACGCCAGATTCTGGCCGGTCGGCGTGTAAGTGGGCGCGATCAGTCCTTTGGTGCGGACGTCGTTCCAAGCTTGATAGGCTTCGGCGGGCCGGTGATCTCCAATTAGACTGTTGATGTAGCCCGCCGCCTGCGCCGCTTGAAAACTTTCGGAATTGGTGACGATCCGTTTCCAGACGCTCCGAGCGTCCGCGAAATTATGGTGTGAGAGGAGGTAAGCCAGGTAGTCGAACTCGGGTCCCGCGCGTCCGGGAACGAGCTCTTGGAGAATCTTGCCGCCGTCGCCCGAGGCTTTCCAGGCAGTGTCAAATATAACCTGATTATATCGCGTGCTGCCGCCCAGCACCACTTTGAAGTGTCGAAAAGCCTCGTCCACGTTCCCGTGCAACAGGAAAAAGTTGGCGATGGCCCACTGGACTGGCGGCAGGTTGGGCGCGAGGAAGTCAGCGCGGCGCAGGCAAGCCTCGGCTTGCCCGCTCTGCCCTTGAAACTCGTGGGCGGCGCCCAGTTCGAGCCAGGTCTGCGGGTCGTAGGGATTCAGCTCGACGGCGCGCTCGAGATGCGCCATGGCCCGGTCGGGATCGGTGTTCGCTGGGTCGTACTCATAGAAACGGCCCAGCCGCAATTGATAGTCGGAGTTGCTCGCATCGAGCCGCGCCGCGCGCTGGAGACTCGAAAGGGCGGGCTTCTGTCCGGCGCGTTCCGCCAGGTAGTTCCTGAGGATCCGAAAAGTCAGAAGGGCGACCAGGGTCATCGCCACGAGGATGGTGGAGCGTCTCCGGAATTTGCCGGAGAGAAAGACTTGCATAGGAACAGAATTCGGGGTTCAGGGTTCAGGATTCAGGATTCAGGATTCGGGCTCAGCATTCCAGAATTTCAGGATTCGATTCGAGATTCAAGATTTAGGAATCTGCAATCTTTAATCTCCAATTTGAAACACCGGCTGACCCAAATACTGGCTGTCCCCTGAATCCTGGTTCCTGAATCCTGGTTCCTGAATCC
>QHZK01000354.1 GCA_003224635.1 Acidobacteriota bacterium
GCTTTAGTCAGCAGGCTGAAAACCTCCGGGACAATGTCATTCTGAGAGCCGCAGGCGACGAAGAATCTCGCAGTGCCGAATTTTCAGAGCGAGATTCTTCGCTTCGCTCAGAATGACAGGGCAGGAGCGTTTCACCATCGGACAGTTTTTCCACAGTCTGTACACATGCAAGTTTTCGGGACTTGCCTTCGATGCTTTTCGCGCTGCCAGTCTCGCCCGACATTCAGAACACTCAAAGGCCCCGAGCACACGCACAAGGAGCGAAGGACCAAAGACAACGGACGTTTTTCTAGGCCCACCACATTTCCTTCAGCTTTTCCTTGATGACGATGTTGTTTAAGAAGGTCGCCGCCTTGGTCAGGCCCTCGTCAATCGACATCAGGCTGTCTTCGTGCTCGATCGAGAGCACGTCGTCGTACCCGACCATTTGCAGGGTCGAGACGAGGTCGGCCCAGAAGTCGCGGCCGTGGCCGTAGCCGACGGTGCGGAAAAGGAAGGACCGGTGTCGCTCGTCGCTATAGGGCTTGGTATCGAGCACGCCGTTGACCTTGAAGTTGACATCGTACATCCGCGTGTCCTTGGCGTGACAGTGGAAGACCGCTTCGCCCAGGGCCCGGACGGCGCTCGTGGGATCGATGCCCTGCCAGAACATGTGGCTCGGGTCGAAATTGCAGCCAATGGCCTTACCCGCCTCGGCGCGCAGCCGCAGCATGGTCTCCGGATTGTAGACCGAAAAGCCGGGGTGCATCTCGATGGCGACGCGCACGCCATGGTCCTCGGCGAACTTGGCGCGCTTCTTCCAGTAAGGGATCACCTTCTTTTCCCACTGCCATTTCAAGAGGTCAAGGTAGTCGGGCGGCCAGGGCGTTGGCGACCAACTGGGATACTTGGCGTTGTCGGAGTCGCCGGGACAGCCGGAGAAGTCGATGACCGTTTTGACGCCGAGCTTCTGGGCCAGGAGGATGGTCTTTCGGCTGACCTCGACACAATTCTGAGCGAACTGCTTGTTCGGATGGAGCGGGTTGCCGTGACAGCTCAAGGCGCTGATGGCGATGCCCTGGTCGTCGAGCTTCTGCTTGAACTCCTTGAGCTGTGGCGGGGAGCTCAACCACTCCAGCTTCAGGTGCGGGTCGCCGGGGTAGTTTCCTGTCCCCAGCTCGAGCGTCCGGATTCCGAGAGGCTTGATCTTCTTGATCACTTCGTCGAGGCTGAGTTTCGCGAACAGCGCGGTGAACAGACCTACCTTCATGGATGCTTCTCCCTTCAAACGGCGGGCGGGTGGCGCCGCTGACGAGGCGTCCGGCACCGTTGCGGCAGCCCGGGGTCGCCGGAATCGAATCGGAAAGTCCAGCAAAGAAGGGGTAATCTATATGCCGTGGGATTCTGCGTCAACTGAAAAATCAGGGTTGGGGACTCGGGGCTCGGGATAGGCGAAGCGGTAGTGGGCCATCACCCTCTTCAATTCAACCTGTGCTTTAGCCCCGAGCCCCGGATCCCGAGCCCCGGGTTCTTATGGGACTGGAGCGCGAAGGGCCGCCCGCATGGCGCGGTTTCGCGCCAGGCTCCATTTGAGGGCCGCAAAGGCCTCCTTCGGAGTATCTGCGAAGCGGATCAGCTTCAATTCCTCTTCGGTCACCGTCCCTGCTTCGCACAGCCAGTCGAAATTGACCGCCTTTTTCCAAAACTTCGAGCCATAAAGCAGGATGGCGGCGTGGTGGCCCATCTTGCGAGTTTGCACCAGGGTCAGGAATTCCCACAGCTCATCCATGGTCCCATAGCCGCCGGGGAAGACGACGAGGGCGCGCGCGGGCGCCGCGAACCACAGCTTGCGCATGAAAAAGTACTTGAAGACGAAGTTCAATTCCGGGGTCACATAAGGGTTGGGCTTCTGCTCGGACGGGAGCTTGATATTCAGGCCGATGGAGAGGCCGCCCGCCTCGGTCGCGCCCCGGTTGGCCGCTTCCATGATCCCCGGACCTCCGCCGGAGCACACGACCAGAAAATGTTTTCCCCTGCCCAGCGAGAGCGACCAGCGCGTGATCAGTTTGGCGAGCTCCCGCGCCTCCTCATAGTAGCGCGACATCTCGACCGCCATCAGGGCTGCCTCGAAATCGGCGCCGCCCGCCGGCGATCCGCCGTCTTCACTCCGGCCTTGGAGCTCACCGAGCTTTTGATCGGCCTCCTCGCGAGACAGCAGCCGGGCTGAGCCAAAGAAGACCACGGTGTTCTGCACTCGGGCTCTCCGCAGCCGCGCCTGCGGTTCCAGGTACTCGGCCAGAATCCGCAACACGCGCCCCTCGCCACTCTCCATGAACCGGTCGTCCCGGTAGGCGAGCGCGGGTTCGGCGGCAGCCGGTTTATGTTTTCTTGAGTTGCCCATATGGCCCTCGATCGTCAGGTGAGGGCCTTCCGAGCATAGCAGAGGCAGGGTTTCGAGGAAATCCGCATTTGTAGGGGAGGGCCTTCACGGCCCTCCCGTCTTCCTGGGAACGCGGCCAACCTTGGCCCCTTTTTCGCAGGACCGAAAGACCTGCGGGCGAGACGCCCGCGCTCCCAGCGGTCGAACCTGAACGCGCCTGAAGGCGCCCGAAGACGGTTGACCGCTTGCTTCGGGGATTCTACAATGCGCGAGGCTTGTACTGCTCCACATGCCACATCTCACGCGCTCCGTCATTGGAGGCTTCCCATGGATCGTCGTTCCTTTCTCGCTGCCGCCGGCTCTCTCGCAGCCGGTGGACTCTCTTCCGCCACATCGCGCACTCCCTCCGCAGCCGTCACGTCTGCGGACAGCAATCTTCCCGGCAAGACGGGCTTACGACTTTCGATCACGTGGGGGATGCTCGGCAGGATGCCGGTAGCCGAGGCGCTGGCCCTGCTCGCTCGTCAGGGCTACGACGCTTATGAGATGTTCGACTGGCGCGATCCGAAAGTTCTCGAAACCTTCGTTGCCGAGAGGCAGAAATATCCCCTGGTTTGCGAGTGCCTGGTGGGGAACAAGGGCGTGACGGCGCCGGGTTGCGGCCTGGTGAATCCCCGCGAACGGGAGGAGTTCCTCCATCAGACGAGCCTCGCGATTGACGCCGCGAAGAAAGTTGACTGCCCCCAGCTCGTGACGCTGACCGGGAACGAGCTGGGCGGGATGCCGCGCTCGGAGCAGATGTCGAACGCGGTGGCGGCCCTGCGCGCGGCCGCGCCGCTGCTCAAGAAAAACGGGATTACGGCCGTGGTCGAAATCCTGAACACCTACGTGAATCACGCCGGATACTTCCTCTACTCCGTGCGCGACGGGGCGGAGTTGATCGACCGGGTGGGCAGCCCCAACGTCAAGCTGCTTTTCGACATTTATCACGTGCAGATAATGGAAGGTAACCTGATCGAGAACATCCGGTCCAACCTCGACCGTATCGGCCACTTCCACATCGGCGACGTTCCCGGCCGGCACGAGCCGGGCACGGGCGAAATCAACTACCGCAACGTCTTCAAAGCCATTTACGAGCTCGGCGACCGCTTCAAGGGCGCAGCGGCCCTCGAGTACGGTCCGCTCGCGCCGCTCGAGAGGAATCTCGCGGAGATGCGAGAAATGTCAAACTTTGCATAACCGCTCGCTGGATTCTCCTCCTCGCAGCGGGGTTCGACGAAAAGACGCGACCAAATGCCAGGGAGGCTTTGTGTGGGTTCCCCGGACCCCGAAACCCGGGCTTTGAGAAGGGCTTGCAGTTTTTTCTTTCTTGAGGCATAGTCTGGTGCCAGGCGCCCAGCTTCATTTCTAGTCGCGAGTTCGCGGAAGAGAGACGGTGATGAATGCTCGATCCATCTTCGTCTATGCATTGCTTCCGGCCGTGGTCGCCTTCCGGCCTCTTCGCGCTTTGCCCCAAGTCGCAGCCATAAGCCCGCCAGCTCCCCGGTCGACGGCCCCGAGCAAACAGCAACTGCACGTCTCCGGCCGCATTACAGCCGTTACCGGAGAACCCGTCGTCCACGCCCAGGTTGAAGTGGACCTTGGCGCGGGACCGAACCCGGTGACGGCCCTCGAAGCAAACCTCAAGGGTGAGTTCGAGATCGACTATTCGCTCGATCCCGCTTTATACAAGGGGCGCGCGCTGAGCGTGGTCGCTATGAAGGACGGGTATGCGGAGGCTTTCGAGGCTGCCGATTTCGCGTCGGTTGGCGACAACTGGAGAGTGGACCTGGTAATGCGCGAGGAGGACGAGAAACCCGATCAGTTACCTCTCGCCCAGTTGACGTCGAACCTGGCTCGGCGATTTCGCGTCGACTGGTCGGGAGCTCCTCCGTTCGATCCCCGCTCTGCCGACACCTTGCGAGCGGCGCTTCAGTTCCTGGAGAAAGGCGACGCAGCCGGCGCCGCGCCGATCCTAACGAAGGTCGTCGAGCGCGAGGCGAGTTGCGTCGAGTGCCGCACCCTGCTCGGCTTGGCGATGCTGGGTCGCGGAAGCTGGTCGAGCGCCCTCGAACAATTGACACAGGCGGCCACTCTGAGCGGGCCGGACAAATCGAAGCCCCGAAGAGGCGAGCCTTTTCTGATCCTGGGAGTAATCGAAAACTGGCGCAAGGACCCGACGAAGGCCGCTGATCTCCTGCTCCAGGCGCTGAACGTGGACCCGCTGGACCCTCTGGCCCTTCAGGAATTCGGGCGAAGCCAGATCCTGCAGCACAATTGGACGGAGGCGGACAAGTGCCTCACGAAGGCGATCCAGGCGGGCGCTTCGGCGGAAGCCCACTTATTAAAGGCGCGCGCGCTGCTCTCGGAAGGTAATCCGCAGCAGGCTCAAGCCGAGATGAACACCTATCTAGGAGGCAGGAGCGCCAGGGACTTGCCCCTTGCCGTCCGCAGCATGTGGTCGGAAATGGTGGAGCGCCTCGAGTGGGAGTCGAACGAGAGGCCGAAGTCCGTAGTCGACCAGACCGCGGCCGAATTGGTCCGGACCCTGCCGGACCTCAAGGGGATCGAGCCAGCCGCGAGCCAGGACCAACTGCCGGACACTCTGCGCAGGGTGGGAGAGGGCGTTCGGACGTTCTTCAGCCAGTTTCCCAATACCAGCTCGCTCGAGCAAATCCACGAGGAGCGATTGCAGCGAACGGGCAAGGTCGCGCAGTCGCTCAATCAGACATTTCAGTATTTGTGCTTCGCTTCGCCCGAAAGGACAGATCTCGGCTTTGCGGAGTATCGCACCGAACGTTCGGGGCTGCTTTCCGGACCTCGCGGCCTCGAGCAGGGATTCATGCTCACGTCAGGATTCGCGTCCGCTTCGCTGCCCTTCCATCCGGTTTACCAGCCCGACTCAGCCTTCCGTTATCTGGGACGCCAGATGGTCGAAGGTCGCGCAGCTTTTGTCATCGCTTACGCTCAACGGCCCGAGGCGGCCCGGCTGACTGGCGCCTTCCGAGTCAACGAGTCTTCGGTGACGACCCTGTCGCAGGGGCTGGCGTGGATTGATCCCGCCAACTACCAGATTATCCGCATGCGCACGGACCTCTTGAATCCGTGCCCCAAGGTCGCTCTTCAAAGGGAAACAACGGACATCCGGTTCGGAAAGGTGCACTTCAAAGAAATTTCCGCGGACCTGTGGCTGCCTCTTGACGTAACGGTCACGGTCGAGTGGCGCGGCAGAATTCTTCGCAACCGGCACAACTACTCGGAGTTCAA
>QHZK01000355.1 GCA_003224635.1 Acidobacteriota bacterium
AAGAAGGGCGACGCGCTCATTCTGAGTTTCGGCTCGCAGGTCGGCGGGTATAACGTCGAGTGCGAAAGGTCCTTTTGCGTCGGTCAACCTTCGGATTATGCCAAGAAGCTGTTCGACGCCATGCTGGCCGCGCACGACGAAGGGGCGCGCCTTATAAAAGCCGGCGCGGTCGCGGAGGACGTTGATCAGCGGGCGCTGAACCAGATTCGCCAGGCCGGGTTCGGCCCCTTCCTCCGGCACCGGACCGGACACGGCATCGGGCTCGAAGGCCACGAATCCCCCTGGATCGCCGAGGGCGACAAGACGTTGCTGCGCGAGGGGATGACCTTCAGTTGCGAGCCCGGCGTGTACGATCCCAATTTCGGCGGGTTTCGGCACTCGGATACCGTGGTGGCGGCCCAAAGTCGGGGTGAGATCCTGAACCGCTATCCGACGCGGCTGGAAGAGATGGTGATTGAAATATGAAGAGCGCGGCGTGTTAGGGTAGTCGAGCGAACCATAGTCGAGCGGACCATCGCGCCTGGCTCAGAGCGAGAGAGACCAGCGATTTGTTCAGTGCGGCTTTAAGGTTCCCGAAACCCTTTCATTCATTTCCTCTGTCATTCATTCACTTTCCTCTTGACAAGACTCGACTCAATCTCTATACATGGTGATTGAATACGCGCTCCGCCAGTTTAAGACTGGCGGAAGATTCTAGAGCTAAGAGAGAGGAGAATAGAATGGCAGCGAAGAAAGCCAAGAAGAAGAAGAGATAAGCTTCTTCAAGAAACGTTTGGAGCGCTCGGGGATGCAGCAATGCATCCCCGAACGTTTTTTGGGCGCTCAGTTGGATGGTCTAGCCTTCGGTTTTGGAAGGGAGACCGCTACCCAAGGCGCCATCAACGCCAAGGGGCAAGGTATCTTGGGACTGGGGAGCAGCCACTGCTCTTGGCCATTCGTCGACGGGTTGGACTTCTATAATGTCCTCGCCAGCAGTCACACCCAATTCCTTGAACTTTCGCGCAGTGACTAAGACCCGGTTTTCCAGCGATCCGGTGGCTCTGTTGTAAGCCTTCACCGCCTCTAACAGCCCAGCCCCAATTCCGTCGTAGTGATTGATGAAGATTCTTATGCGATCGTAGAGCTCTTTTCCCCGCTCGCTGACCTCTTGAGCGTTCCGGGCTATCTGCTCCCGCCTCCACCCGTAAGCGACGGCCCGAAGCAACGCGATGAGCGTCGTCGGGGTCACGATGAAGATATTCTTTTCAATTGCGTCCTCTAGGAGAGTCCTATCCTGCGCCACAGCAGCGGCGAAAAACGCTTCGCCGGGAAGGAACATGACGACAATTTCCGCACTCTGGTCGAATTGCTCCCAGTACGCCTTGTTGGCGAGCTGGTTCATGTGATCTCTAACCAGTTGGCTGTGGCGGTCGAGATGACCTTTCCGTTCTTGCTCTGTCGTCGCCGAGGCAGCGTCGAGAAAAGCTTGAAGCGGAACCTTAGCGTCCACCGGAATCCTACGGGCTCCTGGTAAGTTGACAATCATATCCGGTCGGAAGCGTCCGGTCTCACTTGTTAACGTCTCTTGCTCAGTGAAGTCACAATACTCGGACATTCCCGCCAATTCGGCGGCTCTCCGCAGGGTCATTTCACCCCACCGACCTCGGACCTGTGGGCCTCCGCGGAGGGCGTTCGTCAGCTTCTCGCTGGCGGCGGCCAAGTTCTTCAACTCCGCTTCAAGGCTGCCGAAGGCCCCCGCACGCGTTGTTTCCATGGCGCGCACTTGCGCATCGTACTGTTCCAGCGATTTCTCGAGGGGCTTCACCACGGCATCAATAGCCTGTTGCCGCTTGGCGAGGTCTCCGTCGGCCGCCGCGCGAAGCGTCCCAAACTTCTCTTCCGCGAGCTGAAGGAAAGATTGACTCTGCTGCCTGAGAACGGCCGCGGAAAGGGCCGTGAACGCATCGCTGAGCTTGGACTCGGCATTTCGCAACAACGCTCGCTGCTCTTCCAGGTTTTTGCGCTCCGCTTCAAGAGCGGCCTGGGCCCTGCTGTTGGCTTCCCGTTCGGTCCTCAGACTCTCCCGTAACGCCCCGATCTCCGCCTCATTTTTCTCCCGCTGTTCGCGCAACGAGGAAGCTGTTGCCTGGGCGGTCGCTGTGCGTCGCGCGGCCAATCCCCAGACAATCAAGACCCCTGCCAGCAACCCTGCAACGAATATCGCCATATAGCTCATGACTCTCTCCCAATCCACTGCCCTCTGCCTGCCTTCATCCGGCTCGATCCGCCTAACTGTTTGTTTCAGAAGTTGTCTTCGTGCGCCGGGCAGATGGGCACGAAGTCACAATGTTTGCACGCAAAGCCGGGCTTGGGATCAAACATCAGGCTGCGGATTTTATCCGCGACTTCGCGGATTTCCGCCACCGCTTTATCCAGGTCCTTCGCCGAGCGGACCGTGGCCACGGGCTGATTGTTCGTCAGGTTGTAGAAGGTCAGCCGCACGGGGTTCAGGCGGAGTTCGCGTTTTGCCGCCAGTGCGTAGACCGAGAGCTGCAAACTCCTGTCGGCGTCCTTCTGCGAGCGCGGCCTTCCGGTCTTGTAGTCGATCAACTCCACCGGGCCCTGTGGAAGCGCGGGCGTCTCGCCCGCTCTTGTTCTGTCGCCAGGGAAGGGATTGATCTGGTCAATCCGTCCCTCCAGCGCCACGTCGCCCAGATCGAGCGCGAAGTGTTGTTCCAAAGCGATGCCATCGGCAGGAATGCCACTTGCGTTGTGCCGCGCCACGAACTCGCGCAGTTGGTCGAGCCCGGCTTTCTTATAGGTCTGCTCCTGGTACGTGTCCTCGAAGCCCAGGTCCTTCCATGAGCGCAAATAGAATTCCCGGATGGCCTCGAAGCCCGGAACGCCTTCCTTGCGAAGCCTGAAGTAATGACGCACGCTCTGGTGCATGAGGCTGCCGAAGGTGAGGGCGGCCTGCGCCCCGGTGGGAATCTTCGCGTAATAGGTGAATTTGAACTTCAGGGGACATTCCCGATAGGTCTCGATGGCGGTCGCGCTGAGCTGGAGCTTGCCGTTTGGACTCGCCGCAAGAGGCAATCTGGCCCACGCTTCGAGGTCAGGGTGGAGATAATCGGAGCCTGCCTTTCCAGCGTCACGAAACAGACTCCATTGCCCCGTTCCGGCCTCCTGGGGCGCCGACGCTCCCCCCTGCGGCCGGTCGCGCCGCGCCACGGGGGCCCGAGCCTCGCCAGTGATCTCAGGTGCCTGGATGCGTTCGATGTCGCGGGCTGAAATCACCAGGTCGGAAAGCAGGTCATCGACGAACCCGGAAGGCTTCCGCCCCGGCGCGCAGACGCTCGAAACATATAAGCGCTCGCGCGCCCGCGTCATCGCCACGTAGAACAAGCGGCGCTCTTCCTGCACGTGGATATCGGGCGGCGTCGGAGGTCCTTTGCGAAGCTCGTCAGGAAATCGGATCACCGGAGCTTCTTCCCGATGGGGAAACCGCTGGCGCGCGACGCTCAAAACGAACACCACAGGGAATTCCAGGCCCTTCGCCGCGTGCACGGTCATCATCTGGACCGCGTTCGCGGCGCTCTCGGGTTCCGGAGCCTCGATGGCGCCGCCTGCTTCCACGAAGTAGCGGAAGTATTCCTCGAACTCACCGAGCTTCCGGGTCTCGCTCTTCTTCTCCCAGCCTTCGAGGAATTTGCGGAACCTATCGACGTAGCCCTGATCGGGATCGCCCGGCAGGAAGACCAGCCCGAGGCGGGCAACCAAGCGGTCGAACAGCGCGGTCATCGAAGCCGATGCAGCAAAGTTCCGAAGTTCTCTGAGCATCTCGTCGAGCTCCGGCCAGGCGGTGCTGCGGAGCTGGGCGGTGAAGAGCGTCTGTTCCAGGGCCTTGAGGGCGCTCGAGATCGAGCACCGGTCCTTGGAGGCCTGCCTGCGAACGGCCAGCGCCAAGTCCTCCGGGAAGCGCCAGTGGGGCGCGAGCAACACGCGCGTGAGGCTTACGTTGTCGTGAGGTGAATGGATGAGGCTCAGGTAAGCCACCAGGTCGCGGAGGATCGGGGTCGAGAGGACGGAGAGCCCGCGAATCGAAAAGGGTATTTGACGCCGTCGGAACTCGCGCACCAGCCCGTCGCGATGCCCGTGGGCGCGGTAGAGCACCGCAATCTCGCCCAAGGCCCCGTCGCGCGCGACCAGCCGTTCCACTTCTGCGGCGACCCAGCTCGCCTCGCTCTCGTAGTCCGGGGACTCGACGAGATAAACACTCGGCCCTTCCTGGCTCTCGGTCTTCAGTCCTTTCTTTTTCTCGTAGCGGTCATTCTTCGAGATGACCACGCCTGCGGCACGGAGGATTTTCTTCGTCGAGCGATAGTTGCGGTCGAGATACACGGTCCGGTGGCCGGGGAAGGCGCTGTCAAACATCTGGAAGGCGCCGTGCGAGGCGCCGCGAAAGCGGTAGATGGCCTGGTCGTCGTCGCCCACGGCGGTGATGTTGAAGGGAGCGGCCACCAGCCGGCGCAGCAGCTCCACCTGGGCGAAGTTGGTGTCCTGGAACTCGTCCACCAGGACGTACCTGTACTGCCGCCGGCAGCGATCGAGCATTTCCGGATCACGGTCGAGCAGCCGGACCGCCTCGCTGATCAGGCTGCCCAGACTCGAGCACGCGGCTTCCTCGATCAATCGCCTGCTATTACGGAAGACGCGAGCCAACTCCTTCTTTTTCTGCACCTCTTCCCATTCGAGCGCGAGGTCCGGCGGCGCCGCCGATTGTTGCCAGCCTGCCGGGCTAAAGCCCGGCGCTAAAGGCGCTGCTGTGGTCACCGCACCCCGGAGGGCCGGGGCGCGTTCGAGAAATTCTTCCTCGCCTTTGCGGACGTAGGTCTCGAAGTCCTCGGGCTCGATCAGCTCGTCCTGGCAGCGCGAGAAGAACTCGTTCAGGTCGTGAAGGACCGGCTCGGCCAGCTTCCGGTAGAACTCGAGCTCCAGATGCTCCATACGCCGCCGCAGAAAAATCCAGACGTCCACCGGATCAAGCAGGCGCCGGTCGAAGTGACGCTGGCGCAAAAGGTGGTAGCAGAAGGCGTGGAAGGTGGATATGCGCGGGGACTCCTCGAGGGTGGGCAATGCCTGCTTCACGCGGGCTTGCATCTCGCCTGCGGCCTTCTCGGTGAAGGTCAGGGCGAGAGTGTTTCGAGGCCCAAGTCGAGGCTCAGACCCGGGCACCGCGCCGAGCAAATGCACGATACGCTGGGTAATGACGCGCGTCTTTCCGCTGCCGGGCCCGGCAATGACCAGAAGCGGTCCCTCGCCGTGCTCGACCGCTTGGAGTTGTTCGGCGTTAAGCTTCAGCATGGAGCTCGCGGGCGACATCCGGCTAATATTCGCGTTCCATTCGCCGCGCGTCAAGGACCATGTGAACATCAGGGCCGTATTTCACGCCGGCCAACGCCGTTTCTGGAATAGGCACATCGCCCAGGCGTCTCTTCCCCGCACCCAAAGGAGGGCAAGGAAACGAGGGCGCACGACATTAAAGTGGTAAGAGTCACGCGGCCCTCTTCTGCGCGCGGCGTTCCCAAAAGTCTTCGAAGCGAGCACTCAGGCGACAGCAGCGCAGGGCAATGATGGCATTGGCGCCGCGCAGACTCCAGTGCATGCCGGCACGCTTGAGCCGGGTCCCGATCGTCACCTTGCAGCCCGCCTCCACCACACCCGAAGAGGTGCACAGGCCTTGGGCGTGAAATGC
>QHZK01000356.1 GCA_003224635.1 Acidobacteriota bacterium
TCCTGCCAGGTGCCGCGAGGCCTACGACGAAATCCTGTTTCGCGCCCCGGACCTTGTGGTGGTCCAACTGCGGCGGCAGAACCTGTGCGGCTGCCTGGCGCACCGTCACGTGCTGGTGACGGAGGCTCCGTTTGCGGAGCAGCACGAGGCCTTCGAAAGCGCGGCCGTGGGCGAGATGGACATCGCTTACCAGCGCGTCGAGAAGTGGCTGGCCTTGCCCCTGACGGATACCGCCCTCGACACCAAGTTCCTGGAAGGCAGCCGCCTCAAAGAGTTTCGCGCCGAGCAGTTTCGCCTGAAGCTGCTCAGTATCGTCCTGCACGAGACCAATCATCTGGTCTTCCCCCAAGAGTCCGAGGGTTCCGTGCGCGAGCGGAGCCTGGCCTTCTACCGCGAGGTGCTGGCCAATTATGTCGAGCATACTTTGGCGACGCTGTCGTTCACCATTGACCGGTCGTTCTCGCGCTTCGGCTAGCAGCGGGCAGGTCGGCAAGTCGAAAGTTTAAGACAGGTAGGTGTCTTTGTGGTGAAATGAGCGGGTGACGAGGATTCGACAACTCAGTGTGCTCGCCGCAGCCGCGACGGCCGTGGGCTGTGTCCTCGGTTGCAGCCGCCGGACGACTCGTCCCGTCACCACCCAGGTGGTGGTGCTGGGCTTTGACGGCGCCGACCCCAACCTGCTTTCCAAGTGGGCCAAGCAAGGGCACCTGCCGAACCTCGCGCGTCTCGCGCAGTCGGGCACGTTCGATTCGCTCGGCACCACGAACCCGCCGGAGTCGCCCGTGGCCTGGGCGTCGTTTGCCACGGGACTCAATCCCGGCGGCACGGGCATCTTCGACTTCCTCAGGCGCGACCCGCAGACTTACCTTCCCGAGCTGGCGCTGGTGACGCGGGAAAAGCCTGAGTTCCTTTTCGGCATGATTCCCATCAAGGCCCCTAAAGTGACTAACGAGCGCGGCGGGATCCCGTTCTACAAAGCGGTCGCGGACGCAGGTTACAAGACCACGGTTGTGCGCATGCCGCTCGAGTTTCCTCCGACTCCGTTGCCGGGCGGCAAGCTGCTCGCGGGGCTCGGCGTGCCGGACCTGCGCGGGACTTGGGGAACGTTCTTCTATTTCGGCTCTGACCTGACGCAGTGGGACGTGGGCGATACGGAGTTTGGAGGGAAGCTCGTGCGGCTCGAGTTAGACGGCAATCGGGCCGCGAGCACTATCGAGGGGCCGGCCGATCCAACGGCCCAGTCGTTTCGGCGCATCTCCGTGCCGGTCGAGTTCAGCGTCTCGCCCCAAGGGAACGCGGTCACGATCCGGCTTGAGGGCCAAAGCGAGACGGTGGCCGAAAGGCGCTGGAGCCGCTGGTTCCGAGTCAAATTCAAGATCACGCCTTTCCTTTCGGTCCGCGCCATCTGCCGGTTCTATGTCCTCCAGGTCTCACCCGACTTGCGCCTGTACATGTCGCCGCTCAACCTCGATCCGGAATCGCCCGCGCTTCCTGTGTCGTATCCCTCCGGCTACGCCGCCTCGCTCGCCAGCAAGCATGGGCTCTTCAAGACTCTCGGCTGGTGGCACGACACTTGGGCGCTGAACGAGGAGAAGATCGACGAAGGCGTGTTCCTGGAAGATATGTTTCAGACGACCGAGACTCTCGCCGGCGTCACCTTGGACGAACTCAAGAATGATCCGCCGAGCCTGCTGGTCTCCGTCTTCACGAGTACGGACAGTGTGTCACACATGTTCTACCGGCTGATGGACCCGCAGCATCCCCGCTACGATCCGGAACTCGCCAAGCAATACGGCGACGCCATCCTGCGGGTCTACGAGCGCATGGACCTGGTGGTGGGCGACGTCGAGCGAGCGATGAAACCCGGCGGCACGCTCCTGATCGTCTCCGATCACGGATTTCACACCTGGCGGAAGGGCTTCAACACCAATACGTGGCTGGTCGAGAACGGCTACATGGCGCTCAAGAATCCGGGCGCCCAAGAGAAGACTTACAACCTCGACCAGCTTTTTGGCCAAGGCAGCTTTTTCCCCAACGCTGATTGGACGAGGACCAAAGCCTACGCGCTCGGCCTGGGGCAGATCTATCTCAACCTGCGCGGGCGCGAGAAGCAAGGCATCCTCGATCCCGGCCCTGATACTGATCGGCTGCTCGAAGATATCCGGCAGAAGCTGATGGCGTTTCGAGACCCGGACACGCACGAGCCGGTGGTCGAGCACGTCTACCTCGCCAAGGAGATTTTCCACGGCCCCTACATGTCGCGGGCGCCAGACCTCCAGATTGATTTTCGTGATGGCTATCGAACGTCGTGGCAGACCTCGCTCGGCGCCATTCCTTCCGGGATCGTGGTGGCCAACATGAAGAAGTGGAGCGGGGACCACTGCGCCTCAGACCCCAGCGATACGTCCGGAATCTTTTTCTCGAACCAGCGCGTGAAGACTCCGCACCCCAGCATTCTCGACATCGCTCCGACGGTTCTCAAGATTCTCGGGGTCGGGCCACCGGGCGAGCTTGACGGTCGCGCGCTGGAACTCGAACCGTCAGGGGAAGGCAAGACTAGAAGTGGAAGGTAGGCAGATTTTGTTCAAAATACAGGTTCTTGTATACGGTAATCCGTAGAACGTCTCTATCGGGGTCGGCAATTAAAGTTATGTAACGTGTTTTTTACAACATGGAGACATAACGTCGAACGAAGTTTGGCCCCTTTTTTGCTTGACACGCTTGGGGGTTTCGGCTAAGTTTCCATCGGCTTATAGGATTCTCTTATCGCTGCCATTAACCAGGGCTATTGAAGAGTTAAGGGGGTCGTGATGTTCAAGTCAAAATCCAGGACGTGTTGCGAGATTCTCGTGACAGCGCTGGCGCTGGTGTGCTGGACGCTGCCGACCGCCCGGGGGCAGGTCTCCACCGGCACATTCACGGGAACCGTGGCCGACCCGAGCGGGGCCTCTATTCCCGGCGCCACCGTCACGGTCACTAACGAAGGGACCAATGTCTCGGTTGCGCGCCATACGGGCGGGGACGGCATCTATACGATCACTGACCTGCAGGCTGGCTATTATACGCTGAAGGCCGAAGCCAGCGGATTCAGAGCCTTGGTGAACAAGCACGTGGAGTTGACGGTGGGATTCACCCAGCGGATTGATTTTCACCTCCAGGTGGGCGCAGTGACTGAGGAGGTGACGGTTGAAGGCGAGGCCTCGCCGGTAGACACCGAAACCGCCCGCATGTCGGAGCTCGTGACCGCCCGTCAGGTGGCCAACCTGCCCCTCAACGGACGCAACGTCTTCCAGATGATCCAACTCGCCCCGGGGGCGGTCAACACCACGGGGCTGATCAGCGAACCTGGAAACCGCGGCTTTACCACGGTGGTCAACGGCGCGCGGGTCAACATGAACGGGTACCAGATTGACGGCGTTACGGACAACGGCTTGAGCGGCGGCTCGAACACCCAGCCCTCGCAGGACACCATTCAGGAATTCCGGGTAGACACGGAAAACATCTCGGCCGAGTACGGCAACACCGTAGGCGCGATGACCACCATGATCACCAAGTACGGGACCAACCAGCTTCACGGTGACGCTTACGAGTTCCTCCGTAATGACAAGCTCGACGGTCGCGAGTTCTTCGAGGACACCCGTGCGCCCTTCCGCATGAATCAGTTTGGCGGCACACTCGGCGGCCCGATCAAGAGGAACAAAATCTTCTTCTTCGGTTCGTATGAGGGCGAGCGGACTCGCGCCCCCGTCAACGAGCTGGTCAACGTCGAGACGCCCCAGTGGCGCGACTTGGTCATCCAGAGCTCTCCCAACTCCGTGGCGGCGCTGCTATACAAGGACTTTCCCGCGCCTAGCCCGCAAGGCGCCACGACCAGCTTGCAGGATTACGTCACCAATGTGAGCGGCAACTGTAGCGCGCTGGACGCGGGTTGCCTGAGCGGCACTTATGGCATCGACCCGAACAGTCCTTTTGGGCAGGCGTTGCTTGCCAACCGGAGCCTCCCGATGTTCGGAACCATCAGCGCCACGGCGAGTGAATTCACCAAGCAGCAGTTCTACGACGGCAACCAATTCTCCGGCCGCATCGACTACCAGGGCGATACGAACAAGGTCTTTGGGCGCTACTTCTTTGACCGTTACTCCGACCCCTATTACTCGCCCGCCACGAACGGCGGAGCCTCAGCGGCGTTCGTCGCGCTGAGGAGGTTTACCAGCCCAACGCACTTTGACTACCCAAGCCTTTCGATCGGCTGGTCTCACAATTTCGGGCCCAATGTTCTGAACGAGGCGCGAGCCGGCTGGACCCGAGGCGTGGGTGACGTCGCTTCCAACAACTCCGGGGTACCCCAAATCACTTTCGATACCGGCGAGGTCGAGTTCGGGAACTACGCCGGTTATCCGCAGATTTTCCACGAGGAGGTCTTCCAGTACGCCGACATCGTGACCCTTACCCACAACCGGCACACCTTCAAGATGGGGGCCGAGGTTCACCGTAACTACGAAAACAGCGAGTTCAATGTCGGCCGTCCTTCATACGAATTTCTCGATAGCCTCGCCTTTGCGGCGGGACAGGTGGAGGCCGAGGCTGCGGGCGTCGATCCCGGCCAGATCGATCAGGTCACCGGTCAGTCTCTCGGAAACGCTCACCTCTCGAGCAACATCCGAGGGTGGAGGAATATTTCGTTCGGAGCGTTCGTCAATGACGACTGGAAAGTGAGCCCTCGCCTGACCCTGACGCTCGGTCTGCGCTACGATCTCTACACGCGGCACACCGATAAG
>QHZK01000132.1 GCA_003224635.1 Acidobacteriota bacterium
TCGGGAGATAAATCCGGTCGCGATCGAGGTCCACGGCGACGTCTTGCCAGAAATTCGCAAGCTGGAGGGCGGTGCAAATCGAGTCCGAGAGCGCGAATAGCTCCTCCTCGCGGTGGCCAAAAAGCTCGAGCACCAATCGCCCCACGGGATTAGCCGAACAGGCGCAGTAAGCAAGCAAGGACGCGAAATCCCGGTGGCGATTGATGCGGACGTCAAGCTCGAAGGCTCGCAGAAGATTTTCAAAATGCGCCTCGGAAAGCCCGAATTCCCTGACCGCGTCGCCGAGCGCGATGAACACCGCGTCCGGAGAGAAGGGCTGCAGCCCGTCTTTCCCCTCGACGGGCCCCTCGGTGGGCCCCTTCACGGGCCCCTCGGCGCGAAAGTCGCCGCTCCGACCGGGGAGCGCGCTAAGGCCCGGGGAGTCTCCTCGATAGCACTTGTGAAGGCGCTGCCGCCAATCGGCGAGCGCCTCCAGGCGGCGTTCTACTCCGGGCTCGTCGGCGAAATCATCGGCGCACCGCGCAAACGCGTAAATGGCGGCCAGCGCGTCGCGCTTGGCGCGCGGCACCAGGTAGGAGGCGACGGGGAAATTCTCGTAATGCCGCCGGGCCAGACGCCTGCACTCGGCATAGGCAGCGCGTACGGATTGATCCATTGAGTCATTGAGCCCTTGAGCCATTGGGTCATTTAAGACGCTGACGCCTTTAAAAGGAACAGCAAGTTTGCAATGGCTCAATGGCTCAATTCCCAGCCCCCTTGCCGCGGCGCAGGAACGCCGGAACATCGAGGTCATCGGCGGCAATCTCCGGAGGAGCACCCTTGGCCGGCGCCGCCGGGACGACCTCCACCGGAGGCTTGTTGTCCCTCTTGAGCAGCATATTTTTCACGGTCTGCTGAGCGGAACGGATGGCCGCCGAGGGGCCGGAGCGGCCGGCCAAGCCGACCTTCTCTCCCTTGATCCCGGTTGCTATCACCGTGACCTTCACGGCGTCTTCCATCGCTTCATCGTGAACGGCGCCGAAGATGATGTTCGCATTTTCGGCGGCGACCCGTTGAACGATCGACGAAGCCTCGTGGACCTCATGGAGCGTGAGTTTGCTCGAACCCGTAATGTTCAGCAGGATTCCCTGCGCCCCGTTGATCGAGGCATCTTCGAGCAGCGGACTGGAAATCGCTTTGCGAGTGGCCTCGACGGCGCGGCTCTCACCCCTGGCGATCGCCGTCCCCATCACCGCGTAGCCCATGCCCGCCATGATGGTCCGGACGTCGGCGAAGTCGCGGTTGATGATCCCGGTGATGGTGATGATATCGGAGATGCCCTGGACGCCCTGCAGCAGGATCTCGTCGGCGATGCGGAACGCCTCGAAGAAACTCGTGCCCTTGTCCACGAATTGCATCAGGCGCTCGTTGGGAATGCAGATGACCGTGTCGACCGCGGCCGACAGTTCCGCCAAAGCCTGCTCGGCCTGCAGCATGCGCCGCTTGCCCTCGAAGGCGAAGGGCTTGGTCACGACCGCCACCGTCAGGGCTCCGAGTTCGAGCGCCAGGGCCGCCACGATCGGCACTCCGCCCGATCCGGTGCCTCCGCCCAGGCCTGCGGTAATGAAGACCATGTCGGCGCCTTCCAGCGCGTCGACCAGCTTTTCGGTGTCTTCAAGGGCGGCGCGCCGGCCGACCTCGGGGTTGGCGCCCGCCCCAAGGCCTTTCGTCAGCTTGGCCCCGAGCTGAATTTTCACCGGCGCGTGCGACGCCTGGAGCGCCTGAACGTCGGTGTTGGCGACCATGAACTCCACGCCCTCGAGCTTGGCGGCGATCATGCGGTTGATGGCGTTGCCGCCGCCCCCGCCCACGCCAATCACCTTGATCTTGGCGCCCCGTTCGATTTCGTCCGAGAAGTCCACTCGCAAGTCACCGTTTTCGGGTTCGATTGCCATGTTCGCTCCTTTTTCGGTCGTGGGCAAGTCCCCCTGTGGCAGCCCTGCCCGCAGCACCGAAAACACCGGTGGGGGACACCGGCGCCACAGCAAACTCGACCACTACCCTTTTCCGGGGCAGTTGACAGCCAACTGCCCGCGGTCCGCGACCAGGCCGGAGGGCGACGGACTCGATGGGACTAACACCCGCAATCATCCTTCTTTTCCTCCAACCAGGATGCTCCACAATTTCTCTGTCCAGCCTTGGCTCTGCGGTCTCTGCGAGAGCTGCTGGCGGAAGCCATAGGCCACCAGACCTACCACGGTCGCAAAGGCGGGATCGGGGAGGGCCTCCCCCATTTTTGTAAGGCCTGCTGGCACACCCAGCCGAACGGGAAGTTCGAGTGTTTGTTCCGCCAGCGTCCCCAGTCCTCCGAGCTTCGCTCCGCCACCGCACAACACCACGCCCCTGCCCAGTTGTTTTCCCGCGCCCGACCGCGCCAGCTCGGCTTCAACAAGCTCGAGCAATTCGACCGCCCGAGGCTCAAGTATCTCACTCAACATGGCATAGGTCGCGAGGCTCGAAGTGCGCTCGTCGGCTCCGGGAAGCTCGATCGCCCGCGTCAAGGGCTGCTCGGGGTCGCGCGCGCCCCAGGCCCGCTTCATCTTCTCCGCCTCGGGAACGGGCGCACGCAGCCCGACGGCAATATCGTGGGTGAAGTGTTCGCCGCCGATCGGGATCACGGCGCTGTGTTGGACGGCCCTCTCACGGTAGACAATCAGGCCCGACGATCCCGCGCCGATGTCGATGAGGGCGGCGCCCAGTTCGCGGTCCTCCACCGTCAGGCAGGCTTCCGCGCTCGCCAGCGGTTCAAACACGATTCCATTGTCCGGCAGCCTGATTCCTTGCCGGTTGACCACCGTGATGACGTTCTGCGTCGCGGTCGAGGAGGCCGTGACCAGGTGTACGTTCACTTCCAGATGCGTCCCCACCATCCCCACGGGCTGACGAATGCCGTCTTGCGAATCCAGCAGATATTGCTGCGGCTCGACGTGGAGCAGCTCGCGGTCGGGAGGCAACGAAATGCTGTGGGCGGCCCGCTGGGCTTTGGCAAGGTCTTCGTGGGTGACCTCGCGACGCCGGTTGCCAAGGCTCAATGCTCCGCGCGAATCGACACCCTTGACGTGGGGGCCCGAAACGCCGACGTAGGCGGAGTCGACGGGCACTCCCGCAGCGGCTTCGGCCTCCTCGACGGCTTTCTTGACGGAGAGCCCCGCGCCCTCGAGGTTCACGATCACGCTCTTGCGCCAGCCCTTGGATTCCGCGGCGCCCAAACCCATTACTTCCAGCTTCGCGCCTGAGGCAGGTCGGCAAATCAGCGCGCAGGTCTTGTCGCTGCCAAGGTCGAGGCCGACGATGAAATCCGGCTTGCGCGCCAAAACGAAGCCCTACTCTTTCTGCGTCTTCAAGCCAGGCCGTGACGCTGCGACTCGATCATCATCCGCAGCAGCCGGCTGTGGACTTACCACGATCTGATTGCCGTAACGCAAATCGACAGACGCGGCTGTGACGTCACCCTTGACCAGCTCGGGCACTAAGGCCAGAAAATTGTGGAACCGCTCTCCAAATTCATCGCGGCCCAAGTGCAGCTCCAGGTTCTTATTCTCGCGCACAACGACCGCCTTCAGGTCGTCCGAGTCCGAGAGGTCCACTTCGGAAACCACCCAGCCCGATGGCGCGGCCTCGCTCGAGATCTGTCGCATGAATTCCCGATATAGGTCGAGGCGGGACCTGCGCTCCGGCGGGCTCAAGCGCGAGTCCAGGCCAGCCAGCACCGGAAAGTCAAAAGCGGCCTTTTCGGGCCTTTCGAGCAGCACCCCCTCGCGATCAATCAGTTTGAGCCGCCCTTCGACATTCACGAAAGCTACCGGCTCACGCTCTTCCACCCGCACGGTGAGGTGGTGGGGATAGGCCCGCGTCAGCCTCGCCGAACGAACCCAAGGGATCGATTCCACTACACCTGTGGCCTTGTCGAGCGACAACCGGAGCATGTTCACGCGAGTCCGCCTGGCCCTCCCGGGACCGCTCGAGATGCCCAGCGCTTCCGCAATCTGCTCCTTCGAAACGTAGCGGTTCCCTTCGACCGCCACGTCGGCGGCGGAGTTCAACACAAACAGGCGCGAAGTAAGCGCGAACTCCGCCACATGATAAGCGGCGTACGTGACCGGCAGCAGCACGAAGGTGGTGAATAGCAACCACCGCAAGACCCGCCTGAGACGAGCGAAGCGCCTGCTCCGCACCGGCACGGCCTTCTGCCGCCGCCGGTAGGGGGAAACCTCGTCGGCGTCAAAGTCTGGCAGCGAACCGTCTTGGGCGTGCGCCAGCGACATAAGAGTGGGGAGGCCAGGCAAGTTGCCGAGAAAGCCTTCGCAGTTATGCGTCACGGCACGGCTTCAGCGTGCCGAAACGCGCATCTTAATTTTTTGGTTTCGCGCCTCATACTCGGCACGCTTGGAAGCGCGCCCTGACGAAGCCTCGATTTCTCACGCCCCCAGTCACGGCGGCGCCCGCCTGCTGCCTGTCATGGAGGCTTGGGCCTGCATCGCTTCGCCCAGTCTTTCTGCAATCTTCCAGACACTTCCCGCGCCGATCGTCAGGACAAGGTCGCCCGGACGGGCCTCGGCCAGGACTTCTTCGATGATTTCCTGTTCTGAGGACGCATAGCGCGCCCCGTCAAACCCCAGCTCGCGCATCCGCCCCACCAGCCGCTCCGAAGTAATGCCCGGAATGGGCGGCTCGCTCGCGGGATAGATGTCCAGCACGTAGACCCTTTCGCAGCCGTCGAAGCACCGCGCAAAATCGTCCATGAGGGATTTAGTGCGGGAGTAGCGGTGGGGCTGGAAAATCGCCCAGATGCGCCTCGCGCCCTGCAACCGGGCCGCGTCCAGGGTCGCCCGGATTTCCGTCGGATGGTGACCGTAATCATCCACCACCATGACGCCGTTCAATTCCGCCTTGATTTGGAAGCGCCGATCAGCTCCCCGAAAATGCTCCAGCCCCTCGCGAATCTGGGCGGCGCTAAGGTCAAGCTCCAACCCCACGGCTACGGCGGCGAGCGCGTTCTGGACGTTGTGGCGTCCCGGAACGTTCAACCGAACGCGGCCCAGAGGCTTGCCCTTCACCCTGGCCTCAAAATTCGACCCTCTTCGTTCCAGCTCCACCCCCGCGCAAGCGACGTCCGCACCGGGCTCGATTCCGTAGGTAACGAGGCGACGGCGAAGCTGCGGCACGAGCCGCTCGAGCTCGGTGCGCCAGGGCGGATCGAAGCAGGCAATCACGGCCCCGTAGAACGGCACTTTATTCATAAAAGAGAGGAACGCCGAGGCGATCTCCTCCAGGTCCCGATAGTGGTCAAGATGCTCGCGGTCGATATTGGTAACCACCGCCAGCGCCGGATACAGATACAGAAATGAGCGGTCGCTCTCATCCGCCTCGACCACGATCAACTCGCCTTTGCCCAGCCGGGCGCTCGAGCCGAACGCGTCCAGGCGCCCGCCGATCACCGCCGTGGGGTCGAGGCCCGCCGCGGCCAGCATCACGGCAATCATCGAAGTCACCGTCGTCTTGCCGTGGGAGCCAGCGACCGCGACCGAGAACTTCAGGCGCATGAGTTCGGCAAGCATCTCTGCCCGCGGGATGACGGGGATTTGCAGCCGCTTTGCCTCCGCGACCTCTGGGTTATCCGGCATGACGGCTGAAGAGACGACCACCACCTGCGCATCGCGGGCGCTCCCCGGCGCGTGCCCTTCGGACACTCGCGCGCCGAGACTCGCCAATCGCTCGGTCACGGGGGTTGCCTTGATGTCCGACCCCGAGACGGCGAACCCGAGGTTCAGCAACACCTCGGCGATGCCGCTCATCCCGATGCCGCCGATACCCACGAAATGAATTTTCCGAATCTTGCCGAGCATGTGTAAGTTCTCAGTTTGTCAGTTTGTCACTTTGTCAGTCGTCAGTTCTCAGTTTTCAGTTGTCAGTAGTCCTTTGGCGTTCGTCCGTTGTCACAGGAAGCGGTCAGCTAGCTGTCAGCCGTCAGCCATCAGCTTTCAGCAGGTACCAATAGCCAGCCGAAGGTATTTTTGCGCTGGGAGCTGACAGCCAGCTGACCGCTTGACCGACAACTGACAAACTGACTCACTGACCGGCTCACGACGACTGACCCGCCAACTGCTCAATCAAATCTGCGATGCGAGCGGCAGCGTCCGGGCGCGCCAAGCTGCGCGCCGCTCGCTCCATCTGCGCCAGTTGCCGTGGGGAGCCGAGCAGGCGGCACACTTGCTTCACCAGGCGCTCGGGCGTCAGGTCCGGCTGCAGAATCACGCGCGACGCTCCCGCACGCTCGAAGGCCCGCGCGTTTTCGGCCTGATGCTGCTCCGCTGCGGCGTGAAACGGAACCAGGATCGAGGCCTTCCCCGCCGCGGCCATCTCGGCAACTGCAGCCGCCCCGGAGCGAGAAATAATCAGATCGGCGCGCGCGAACGCCTCCGGCAGATTCTCCATGAACGGGTAAACCTCGGCCGGCGCCCCGCGGGCCTGATATGCCTGCCGCACGCTATTATAATCGCGTTGACCAGTCTGGTGGATGAATTCCAAAGGCGGGGCGTCAGCCGCAAAGAGCGAAAGACTGTCAACCACGCACTTGTTGATCGCCGTCGACCCCTGACTGCCTCCCACGATTAGAATTGTGAAAGGCGCGACGTGGTCCTTGGCGCGAATCTCATAGAACGCCTTTCGGACAGGGTTGCCGGTCACACGGGCTTTCGAGGAATAGAAGCGCGCGGTCTCTTCAAACCCGAGGGCCGCGACGCGGACCAGCGGACCCAGAGCCCGGTTGGTGAAGCCGGGAATCGCATTGGGCTCGATCAACAAAGTCGGAATATCCTGAAGAGCAGCTTCGAGCATCACCGGTCCCGCCAGATACCCTCCCATTCCCAGGACTGCGTCGGGCCTGAATTGGCGCAGGAACGTTGATGTCTCGACCAGCGTACGCGGCAGCACGAAGAGATTCTGCAGCTTCTTCTTCCAGCCAGCGATCCCGACCAGGCCCGCCGCGGACACCGTGCGCAGCCGGAAACCCGCCGCCGGAATGAGCCGAGCCTCGAGGCCACGGCCCGTGCCCAGGAATTGAATTACACCGCCGGCGCCAGCCTGCTCGCCTTTCTCGCGGCGTTTCCAGCGCTCCCGCAATTCCTCGGCGACAGCCAGCGCCGGGAAAATGTGTCCGCCCGTGCCTCCGGCGGCCATGAGAATACGCGAGGGTCTCGAGTGTTCGTTTGCGGGCTGTTCCGAAAGTAGAAACCCACGTTCGTGTTCCAGACCTTCACGGTCCTGCTCGATCTTCACGTCGATCACTTCCAGTGCCCAATCCGTGTTGCGGCAGCTTGGAGGGGAGGGCCCTTACGGCCCTCCATCTTTTCCTTCATCTCGTTCATCGGGCCCTTCGTCGGGAGCACCGCAAAGATGCTCCCCTACAGCATCTAGCTCGCGTGCTGCGAAATGTTGAGCAGGATTCCAACCGCCGCCAAGTTCGCCAGCAAGGACGACCCTCCGTAACTCACCAGAGGCAGCGCAATCCCTTTCGTCGGCAGCAGACCCAGGACCACGCTGATGTTTACCAGCGCCTGGCCCACCACCAGCACGGTAAGTCCAATCGCCAGCAAACGCCCAAGCTCATTTGGGCACACCGCCGCGGCGCGCAGTCCCCGCCAGAGAATCACGCCAAACAGCGCCAGAACGAACAGCGCGCCGATAAACCCCAACTCTTCGCCGATCACCGCAAAGATGAAGTCGGTATGAGGCTCGGGCAGGAAGAAGAGCTTCTGCTTGCCTTCCATCAGACCCAGGCCGTCAATCCCGCCGGTGCCCACCGCGATGTAGGACTGTATGATCTGGAAGCCCTTGCCCAGCGGGTCCTTCCAGGGGTCAAGGAACGCTTCCAGGCGCTTCGTCCGGTAAGGAGTGAGCAGGATCAGAAGACCGACCAGCGGCGCCAAGGCTGCGGCACCGGCGGCGAAGTAACCCCAGTGCAGTCCCGCCGCAAACAGCATGGCGGCAAACACAACTCCGATGGCAAGCGCGGTGCCGAAGTCTGGCTCCTTCAGAATCAGCGCCACGCTACTGCCCGCCACCAAACCGATGGGTACAAGCGTGTGCTTCCAGTCGTTCACCGCGCCTTTCCGAAGATCGAGAAAATAGGCAAGGAATATAACCAGGACGATCTTCGAGAGTTCCGAGGGTTGAAAGCCCGCGGCCCAAATATGAAACCAGCGGTGGGCGTGATGGCTCGGACTCCGAAATAGGACGGCGACGAGGAAAACCAGCTGGAGCCCCAGGGCCGGAAAGATCAAACGCGGACTGGCGAGGCGACGGTAATCCAGGTTCATCATCCCGACCATCAGGACCAACCCCGCACCTACCCAGGCGAGCTGGCGAAACAGGAAGTAGTAACTGTTGCCATAGAGCTGCGAGGCCATCACGGCCGAGGCGCTGAAAACCATCAGCGTGCCGAACAGCACCAGCACCACCACGGATACAAACAGGAGTTTGTCCGATTCAAGTCGTCGGGCCATCGCAGATTTGACCCAGGCTATACTTGACGCCCCGAAAAGTAGAGACGGGCCGTCTCCGAGGCGTGCCAGCGGAGCGTCTCGACCAGGGAAAATAGCTCCAAAGCGCTCACTGGCTCTTCCTCTTCTTCGTTTTGCGGCCCAACGCGCCGCGGAACTGCGCGCCCATAGATTGCTCGCCAACGCCTAGCGCCACGTGGTCTTGTCCCATGTCTGTGACGCTTGGCTTGGCGACGAATTCAAACGGCAAAGGTTCATCGTCGACCGTTTCGAGCGGCCTCAGGTCCTGAGGAGAAAGCAACTGAAGGTTGGCTCCTGGTTCCGCCGACCTTCCCTCAGTTTCTTGACGAAGAAGCTCTTCCCCTCCGACCTCGTAGAGAGAGACCGGCTCCAGGGGAATGGGACTTGGGATTCGGGCTTCGGGGTTCGAGTCAGAAACTCGAAACTGGAAACTGGAAACTCGTTGTTTGGACGGGTCGGGTCCTGGTGCTGAGTTTCGAGCTTCGAGTTTCGAGTTTCTAATTTCAGTTTTCGGCTGTCCGGTTTCCAGTCTCCAGTTTCGACTCTCGATTCTCCGCTGCCCGACTTCATGGGCGAGGCGCTCGACGATTTCCTTGAATACGCGCCCGCGATGCTCGAAGTCTCGGAACTGGTCATAGCTCGCGCAGGCAGGAGACAAAAGCACGACGTCGCCTGATTCCGCCGCCTTGAAGGCCTGACGAACGGCCGTTTCGAGATCGCCGCTTCGTACCATTCCGGCGGAACCAGCCAGGTCCTCGGCAATGCGGTCCGCCGCGGCGCCGATTAGAAACATACATCGAACGCGGCTCTCGATCAGCGGCCGAAGCGGCGCATACGGCGCTCCCTTGTCCTTCCCGCCCAGGATGAGACAGACAGGGCGGTCAAAGGCAGAAAGCGCCTTCGTCGTGGCGTCAACGCTGGTGGCCTTGGAATCGTTGTAGAACTGGACGCCGCAAATCGTGCGCACGTATTCAAGCCGGTGTTCCACCGCCTGGAACTCTGCCACCGCCTGTCGGACGGCGTCGAAGTCCGCGCCCAGCACGCAGGCCGCTGCAACCGCAGCCAGCACGTTTTCCAGATTGAACGTTCCTTGCAGGGACACGTCCCGCGTTTCGAGAAGCGCCCGCTCCAGGTTTCTGACGCGATAGACCACTTTGCCGTTCGAAACGAGAACGCCGTCAGGGAGGTCCCGCCGCCGGCTGAAAAAGACCTTCTGGCTGGCGATGGCCGGGGCGAGGCCGAGAACCGTCGGATCGTCGGCGTTCAGGATGGCGTAATCGTCCTCTTTCTGGTTGCGGAAAATCTGCGCTTTCGCCGCCACGTACTCAGCGAAGGAAGCGTGCCGGTCCAGATGGTTGGGCGTAAGGTTGAGCAGAACGGCAACGTGCGGGCGAAATTGCTGGATAGCTTCGAGCTGAAAACTGCTGAGTTCAGTGACGAGGATAGAGCCTGGCGGGACCTGGTCCACCGCCGAGATGAGCGGCACCCCGATGTTGCCTCCGACAAAGGTCGAAAAGCCCGAAGCCTGGAGGATCTTACCCAGGAGCGTCGTGGTGGTGGTCTTGCCGTTCGTTCCCGTTATGCCGACCAGTGGCTCTTCGAGAAACCAACTCGCGACCTCGACTTCCGCGACGACCGGGACTCCGCCCCGTCGCGCGGCCTGAAGCTCTGGCAGACCCCAGGGTACTCCGGGGCTGACCACAATCAAGTCCTGCCCGAGGAAAGTCTCCTCGCGATGAGCGCCGAGTTCCAGTCCCATCTTCTCGGCAAGCAGCTCCGCGAGGTCGGCCCCGAATTCCGCCGCGGGGCGCGAATCCGTCAGGGTCACGAGTGCCCCGCGCAGCCGCAAGAAGCGCGCTGTAGCGCGCCCGCTGCGCGCGAGGCCCACGACCAGCACGTGCTTTCCACGAAAGTCAAGCATCTCCGACCCGCAATCCAGGACCTGAAGGACCAGAACTCGAGACCCACCGTGCATTCTATATCGAATTTCACCTCAATTTAAGCGTCGTCAGAGCAAACAGAGAAAAAACCAGCGCCGAAATCCAGAAGCGGGCGATGATTTTCGATTCTTTCCATCCCTGCAACTCGAAATGGTGGTGGAGTGGAGCCATCTTAAAGATCCGCTTGCCTCTGAGCTTAAAGGAGCCCACTTGCAGAATCACCGAGAGCGCCTCCACCACAAAAATTCCGCCGATGAAGGGCAGCAGCAGTTCCTGCTTGACGACCACGGCCACCGTGGCGATGGCCCCGCCTAGAGCCAAGGAACCGACATCGCCCATGAAAATCTCCGCCGGATACGCGTTGTACCACAGGAATCCAAGGCTCGACCCCACCATGGCGCCACAGAAAATCGTCAGTTCCGCCACCAGCGGGAGGTGCTCGACCGCGAGATAATTCGACCAAGCCGCATTTCCCGCCACGTAAGTCAGCGCCGTCAAGGCCGAGGCCGAAATCAGCACGCACCCGATCGCCAGACCGTCCAGCCCGTCTGTCAGGTTGACGGCGTTCGACGAACCTACCAGGACCAGGACGACGAAGGCCAAAAACGGCAGATAGGCCAGCGCATAAGTCCAGGGGTTGCCGAGGAACCTCGAAATCAAGAAGTCCGGGTGTAATCGTTTGAAGAACGGGAAGGTCAAATCGGTCGAGTATCTTCCTGCCGCGGCCAGCAGCATCAGAATCACGCCAAAAGCGAAGCTCACCAGAATCTGGAGCAGGAATTTGGTGCGCGCCGTCATCCCAAGGTTCTGCCGGCGCCGGACCTTCTGATAGTCGTCCCAGAATCCGATGGCCCCGAAAGCCAGCGTGATCCCGAGGACCAGCCAGACAAAGAAATTGCTCAGATCGGCCCACATCAGTGTGGGGACCACGATGCAGAGGTTAATCAGGATTCCCCCCATCGTCGGCGTGCCCGCCTTGCTCTGGTGGGACTGCGGGCCGTCCTCCCGAATGTACTGCCCAATCTGGAACTTCTTCAGCCTCTCGATGACCCACGGACCGAGCACCAGCGAGAGGACAAGCGCCGTCATGCTTGCGTAAGCGGTCCGAAAGGTGATGTACCGGAAGAGGTTAAAGAGGTGGTTTTCGGTGTGAAACCTAAGGTAGAGGTAATAAAACATGCGTTGTCCGCCGTTTGTTGTCCATAGACCTTGGCTAGATGGCCCCTCGCTAGCTTTGATGCAAACCCTTAGGCAGAGTCTTCCTCAATGACAGGCCTTATGTTGCAGCGACCGCCCGCCACAAAAAACCGCGACACCCCCCTACTTCACAGCCGCGGAGGATTGTAGCAATTCGGTGACTTTCTCTAAACGCACGCCGCGCGAGCCCTTCACCAGGACCACGTCATCGGGCTGCAGGATGGTGCGGCAGAATTTGCCGGCCTCGTCCGCGTCGGTGAAAAAATAGGCGCGCTGGACGGGCAAACCTTCTTCCACGGCTCCTTCCACGAAAAACCGGGCGTCCCCCTGCACTGCCAGAAGCCAATCCACGCGACTCCTGGCGCACGCTCGGCCAATTTCACGATGCAACTCCGGCGAGGAGGGTCCCAGCTCGAGCATCTCTCCTGCCACCACGATTCTCTGTCCCGCGTCGGGCCAGGCCGCGAGGGTTTCAAGCATGCTCTTCATCGCCCGGGGGTTCGAGTTATAGCAATCGTTGATGACGATGACGTCCAGAGGCAGCGTCACAATCTCGGTCCGCTGAGAGAGCGGCTTGAAATTCCACAGCGCCGCGAAAATACGTTCCCACGGAACCTCGAACCTGCTGGCGGTAGCGATGGCAGCGAGCGCATTTTCAACATTATGGCGTCCCGGGAGAGGGAGATAGAAGTCACCCTCGTGAGCAGGCCCTTTCACCAAGAAGCGCGTCCCGATCTCAGGACCCACTTGATAATTATGCGCCCTGCAGCCGATCGCTCGGTACTCTGCCCCTTCTTCGAATCCAAAAGTCACCACGCGGCCCCCAAAGCCTTCCGCAAACCTGCGGACCCGGGGGTCATCGTAATTCAGGACAGCGGTCCCTGGCTGTTTCAGGTTTTCGATGAGCTCCCGCTTGGCGCTGGCGATCGAGTCGAGCGAATCAAAGAATTCGAGGTGCACGGGAGCGACGTTCGTCACGACTCCTGTTTCCGGCTCCGCGATCTCGGCGAGGCGCGCGATTTCACCCAGTGCGGACATCCCCATCTCCAGCACGGCAAAGTCGTGAGCCGGTTCGAGCGCGAGCAGCGTCAAGGGCAGGCCGTACTGGTTGTTCAAGTTCCCCTGGGACTTGTGTACGGCGAACCGCGTGACCAGCAATGTGGCGATCAATTCCTTAGTGGTCGTCTTGCCCGTGCTCCCGGTGACGCCAACCACGTGGCCTCCCCATTTCCTGCGAACCGCGCGAGCCAGGTCTTGAAGCGCCCGAGTTGTATCGCCCACCGGAATGAGCAGCGGAGCCAGCGTGGGCGGGACTCGCTCCCGAAACCCCTGCTCGACCACAGCTCCCACGGCGCCGCGTTCGAGCGCCTGCGCCACAAACTGGTGCCCATCGAAGCGCCGTCCCCGGATGGCAAAGAACAACGAGCCGGAAGCGATCGATCGAGAGTCGATCGAATAGCCGCTCACAAGCCTCCCTGGGGCCTCGCACGAGGCGCCCAGAGAGCTCGCCACCTCACCGATCGACAATTGCATCGGGTTAACGTCCGATTCTTGGCACGAGAGGAGGGCGGCGTCTTAACCCCGCCGAGAAAAACCCCTACCCGGCCTTCGTCCACCTCTCTCCCAAGGAGAGAGGTCGTTTAAGTAATTTCCTTCTCCCTCGTCCCCCAACGAGTGGGTGTGTGTGAGCAACAGCGAATGGCGCGGCTGAAAGCCTGCCCTCCTACGCCTTCGGAACCGTTATCGACAAACTCCTAACGCCGCGCACTCTTGGTTTCCCGCTCATTCGCCTCGGCTTGCCCGAAACCGATGTCCCGAAGGATCCTCCGCACCACTTCGCGATCATCGAACGGTATCGTTCGGTCTTTCAGGACCTGGTAGGTTTCGTGACCTTTGCCCGCGAGCACGACCACGTCGCCCTCCCGGGCGCTTTCCAGCGCCTTCCGGATCGCCGTCTCGCGGTCGGCTTCGGCAAGATAGGGCCTCCCAGCCCTCTGCAAGCCCACGAGCGCGTCATTCATGATCAGGAGCGGATCCTCGCTGCGCGGATTATCCGAGGTGAGCACGGCAAGATCGGCAAGCGACCCCGCGGCTTCACCCATGAGAGGGCGTTTCGTCCGATCGCGGTCGCCTCCGCATCCGAAGACCACAATCAGCTTGCCACGTGTCAGTTCGCGAGCGGTTGCGAGCACGTTGCGCAACGCATCGTCGGTGTGAGCGTAGTCGACCACGACCAGGAAAGGTTGACGTCCATCGACGCGCTCAAACCGTCCAGGTACAGACGCCAGGCTCTGGATGCCTGCCTGGATTTTATCGGCGGCGATTTCCATACCCAGGGCGGTCGCCGTCGCCGCAAGGATGTTGTAAAGGTTCACGCGGCCCACAAGTGGCGACTTAACCTCCAGTTTGCCGTCCGGGACCCCCAGGACAGCCTCAAGCCCAGCCTGGCTCTGGGCAAAATGCCTGACCTTGACCTCGGCGTCCGGCTTCAGTCCGTAGGTGATCCGCCGGGGATAAGTCAAGTCCAGAAGCCGCGCGCTCCACGGGTCATCCGCGTTAATCACCGCCAGTTCAGGCGCGGTCCCGCCCAAACCTTCGAAGAGCCTGCGCTTGGCCTTAAAGTAACTTTCAAAGTCCTTGTGGTAGTCGAGATGGTCGCGCGTCAGGTTGGTAAACACCGCAGCCGAAAAGCGGAATCCCCAGATGCGCTCCTGCGCCAGGGCGTGCGAGGAGGCCTCCATAACGGCGGCTTGCCCGCCTGCCGCGACCAGTTCCGCGAAGTATGACAGTAAATCAAGGGACTCCGGCGTTGTATTCAGCGCGGGAAGGGTCCGGTCGGCGAATCGGTGTTCAATGGTGCCAAACAGTCCTGACGAGATTCCGGCAGCCTGGAGGATACTTTGAAGCAGATACGACGTAGTCGTTTTGCCGTTGGTGCCCGTGACACCAATCAGCTTAAGCCGGGAGTTGGGGTCGCCGTAGAAGGTCCGAGCAACCGTTGCCAGCGCCCGGCGAATCCTGGTCACGCGGACCCAGCGCGTGGCAAGTTCCTCGGGCGCGGCGCGCTCACTAACCACAGCCACAGCGCCAGCTTTCAAAGCCGGAACGATGAATTCGTGCCCGTCAGCTTTCTCTCCGGGTATGGCAAAGAACAGGGTTCCCTGCTGGACGCGGCGGGAGTCATAGGCGAGAGAGGTGACCTCAACCGCCAGGTCGGCGGACGTTTTGAGGGCATCGACTCCCTGAACGAGCTCGCCCAATCTCATTGCTCACTCGCATTATAATCCAGTGGTCAGTTTTCAGTTCTCAGTTTTCAGTTGTCAGAAAGACTACCGGCCAGTAAAGACTCAAAGCCATAGTCATTTGGGGAATTCTTGTCTTGTTCGACGTGAGATTTGCACCCTGCTGGATCTCAGCCGAACCTCCAAGCTTTCAGTGCTGCTAAGACTGAGAACTGAAAACTGAAAACTGAAAACTGAGAACTTCGTCAGCGTGCAAACTGGACTGTTACCTCCGTCCCGGCAGACGCCTGAACGCCCGCCGCGGGATTCTGCGCGAACGCCAGGCCGGAACCGCGAACGTTCAACTCCAGTCCGAGTTCCTGGCACCTTTGGGCAACGCGGCGCACCGGAAGGCCTGAAAAATCAGGGACGATTATCACGGGGCCGTGATCCACGCCTCCGGTTGCCTGGTTAGACGATCCGTTGGGAGGACTGTCAGGCTGAGGGAATGGATTTGCTAAAGCGACCGACTGAAGGGACAAGGTGGCAGTATCCGACATTTCGGATTCGGGAGGAGGGACGACCGCGTGGTCCTCTCTTGCCTGGCGAGCGGACTTGGCGGGTGTGGATGAAGCAATCTGAGGGGGAGTCGAGGGATTGTCTTGCGGGACGCTCAGATAACTCAGAGTCTGCTCTGCGATGGATCTGAACGCGGGTGCTGCCACCTCTGCCCCATGATGCCCCCCGACCGGTGAATCGATGACCACCAGGATAGTCACTGCCGGTCGTTCGACGGGAGCAAAACCTACGAACGAAGCCACATACTGGGATCGGGAATACTTGCCTGAAGCGTCAATCTTCTGGGCCGTTCCGGTCTTGCCGGCGGCCGAATATCCCTGGAGCTGTGCTGCGACGGCCGTCCCGTGGTCAACCACGCCTGCAAGTATCCCCTTCATGAGCTCAGCTGTCCGCTGGCTCACCACGCGGCGGCCAGTCGACGGGGTCACGGGATCGTGCTGGCTGCCTCGAAAAACGTCCTGCACGATGCGCGGCTGAAAGAGAATTCCGCCATTGGCGATGGCCGAATAGGCCGCGACCAATTGCACCGGGGTTACCCCGACCTCCTGCCCCATGGAGACGGCTCCGATCGAGATCCCGGA
>QHZK01000373.1 GCA_003224635.1 Acidobacteriota bacterium
GCTCGCGCTGCTCGAGCGTTCGTAAGACGTAGTCATAGTCCGAGGGTTTCGGGCACTTGGACAAGTTCCGGCCCGCGCAAAAATAGTCTTCGGAATCCACGTCTCGGAGAGCCGGCGGCACCGCGGAGGACTTTGTCATGACGTGGTACCCTCGCGACTCAATCCGCTGCCGAAAGTCTTCCCAGATGTCCCAGTCCGGAGGGCGTAGATACCTCGGCTTGGCACCCGTGATGGCTTGAATGACGCTGGAACCTTTCTCGATGTCGTTCAGGATCCACTCCTCGCCGTAGCGCCTCTTCATCAGGCTGAAGGCGCCGTGCCCGTAGGTGTGGTTCTCGATTTCGTGCCCTCGACGGTGCTCCTCCTCGGCGCCCTGCCGGCAGGGAACGCCCCCGTCCACTCTCCGGCACTGCTGGTCTGCGTTCTTCGACAGCCGCCAGCCCATCACAAAGAAGGTCGCCTTCACCCCCTGCCGGTCCAGCAGATCGAGCAAACTGGCCGACGGGACCCCCGCTCCCGACTTCCCGCCCAGCAGCACGTAGGGCTTGGGGCCGTCGTCGAACGTAAGCGCAACGAGCTTGCGGTTCTCTGTCGCGGCAGGCAACCCTGGATGAAAAGCGGGCGAGCCTGCCCTGAGCGAAGCGAACGGGACGCCCGCGCTCCCAGCAGCGAGCGCCAGGCAGAGCGCGCCAACATTACGGCTCGGGGAATGCAGCATGGCCTTACTCTCGAATCGCTGAAAAACTCGTTTTCGGGGCCTCGGAAGGGCGCGATCAAACACTTTTTCAGCAACCTGCTAGCCTAGTCTGGCGCTTCCTCCCTACTTCTTTCTCGGCGGCTGCGACGGGCGCATCTCGATGCGACTGGCCAAGGCGCGCTGGGGGAATCGGTAAAGATCAACCACCGCCTTGGCGATATCTTCCCCGGTCAGCTTCCAGGACTCTGGCGCCTTGGTCGAGCCGGGCGGCGCGCCGAATTCAGTCGCCACGCTGCCCGGCATGATGTAGCTGACCCGGATGCCATCATAGCGCACGTCCTGCATCATCGCCTCGCTGAAACCATTGAGGCCGAACTTCGAGGCGTTGTAGGCGCTCCCGCCCGCGAACGGATTGACGCCCGCCAGGCTCGAAATGTTGAAGATGTAGCCGCCGCCTCGCTGCCGCATGAGAGGGATGGCCTCCCGGCAGCAATAAAAGACCGCAGACAAATTGGTCCCAACCGTCCGGTCCCATTCGTCCACCGTAAGCTGGTCGACCGGCTTGAACACGCCGACTCCCGCATTGTTCACCAGGATGTCGACTCCCCCGAAGCGATTGGCGGCGCCGTGGACGACCTTACGACAATCGTCGTAGCTGCTGACGTCAGCCGCGACGCCATCCACGCGGTCCCGGCGCCCGGCGCACCCCAGGCTCTCAAGGGATGTCCTCAACGTGTCGCCGGTGCGGCCACAGATGAAGACCTTGGCGCCTTCGTCCAGCAAAGCTGCGGCTACACTGTAACCGATGCCTCGGCTACCCCCTGTAACCACCGCAACTTTCCCACCCAGTTCCACTGTCATTGTCATGTGCGTCCTCCACTTGGGTAATGATTGACAATCCGCCCCTGGAAGTATTCCTCCACCTTCCGAAAGTCTTCCTCCGTATCGACGCCTATGGTGTCCTGAGAGGTCTCGACTACAGTGATGGGGATGCCGTTTTCGAGGAAGCGTAATTGCTCGAGCTTCTCGGCGAGCTCGAGCTCGGAGGGCGGCAGCCGGTGGAACTTCTCGAGGGCGTCGGCGGTGTAGGCGTAAACGCCCAGGTGCTTGTAGTAGCGGGCCCGGCCCGATCCATCGCGCTCATGAGGGACTGGGGCGCGGGAAAAATAGAGGGCGCGGCCGCGGAAGTCCGTGACGACTTTGACGTTGTTCGGATTGCGTGCGTCGTCGCTCCCGATTGCGACCTTGAGCGTCGAGACTTGAGTCTCAAGGTCAGGCTCTGACGACCGAAACGGGCCGAGCAGTTGCTCGAGATGCCCGGGGGTTATCATCGGCTCATCCCCTTGAATGTTCACGTACACGTCCTCCCGGCTGCCGGACATCAGGGCGCGGCTCATGACCTCGAACACGCGATCGGTTCCTGAGCGGTGCTCGCTCGAGGTCATTGCCGCAGGGATGTTGTGCAGGCGGCAGACCTCGAGGATCTCTTCCGAGTCGGTGGCGACGGCCAGCGCGTCAAGACCGGGGGCCTGGCGCGCCCGATCGTATACCCAGGCGAGCATGGGACGACCGCAGAGCGGCCGCAGCAACTTGCGCGGCAGCCGAGTGGATTCGAGGTGCGCCGGGATCACGCCCAGTACTTTACCCATTTTGCTCCACGAAGGGTACGCCGTGTTGTTCTTCTTTGGCAAGGTCCTCGTCTCGGGAATTCTGCCCTGAGCCGCCGGGGAATCAGTTCAACGGTGTTGCCCTCTCAGGTTGGTCAGGGTAAGTTTGCAATTTTTTCGACCGGACGACGTTGCACAAGTTTCTTTCCGTGTTATAATTTTTTTGTGAGGTTGAGCGCACTCAACCGATCATCGTCGATCGACCTCGTCGTAACCTGAACACAATTGGAACCGCGAAGGAATGCAAGCTGGCCCGTAGTTAAGAATTCTTGGCGACGACGTTTGTTGTAACCTCCGCCAGCTCGCGCGGCTAGGCGGCAACAGGTGGTTGCGGGTCGCGTCCGGTTGCCGCCGGTGGTTCAAGGTTTGGATTCGCAAAGGGACTAAAGTCACCCTCGGCAGTCCGACCGAGTTTCACCCTCCGAGACCGTCATGAACGCCTGGCAGAAAATCCAGAACTACCTGAAGACCAAGGTCAACACACAAAGCTACCAGACGTGGCTGAGGCCTACGCGGCTCAGCCACGCTGCCGAAGACACGCTTTACGTGCGCGTTCCCAATCGGGAGTTTGAGGAATGGATCGGGGAGAAGTACGGCTCCCTCATCGTCGAAGCCCTGGAGAAGCTGCAACTCAGCTATCATCAGGTTGCTTACGTATTCGAAGAGAGCGCGGAGGGCAAAGCGCCTGAGAACGGCGAGGCTAAGGCCGTGCAAGGCAAACTCGATTTCGAGTCAGCCGAGTGCCCGCTCGACCCGCGGTTTACGTTCGACTCGTTCGTCGTGGGCGCGTGCAACCAGTTTGCTCGAGCTGCAGCGCTGGCAGTGGCAGAGACGCCGTCGAAGGCTTACAACCCGCTTTTCCTTTACGGCGGCGTGGGCCTGGGCAAGACCCACCTAATGCAGGCGGTCGGGCACAAGATCAGGAAGGAGTGGAAGGAAATGCGGCTGGCGTACGTTTCCTCGGAGCACTTCACCAATGAGTTTGTCACGTCGGTGCGCTACGACCGCATGGTATCGTTCCGGGACAAATATCGCAAGGTCGACGTGCTGCTGGTGGACGATATCCAGTTCATCGCCGGCAAGGAGAGAAGCCAGGAGGAGTTCTTTCACACGTTCAACACGCTCTATGAAACCCAAAGGCAGTTGGTCATATCAAGTGATTGCTCGCCCAGGGAGATTCGTGAGATCGATGAAAGGTTAAGGTCCCGCTTCCTCTGGGGCCTGATGACTGACCTTCAGCCACCCGACCTGGAGACCAGGCTGGCAATCCTGGCAAAGAAGGCCGAGGCCGAGCGCGTGGTCTTGCGCGACGACGTGGCGCAGTTTATCGCCAGCAAAATGAAGTCCAGCATTCGAGAACTGGAAGGCGCTCTGATCCGCGTGATCGCCTACTCGTCGCTGATAGGCACTGAGATTTCCTTACCCCTGGCGCAGCAGGTGCTTAAACCTGTGGTCGATCTTGAAGCGCGGCGGGTCTCGATCGAGAACATTCAGAGGGTGGTCTGCGAGGAGTTTAAGCTGAGCGTCTCCCAGCTAAAGGCCAAGAATAACAGCCGGGCAGTCGCCCACCCGAGGCAAGTTGCGATGTACCTTGCTAAGGAACTCACAACCGCGTCGCTTCCCCAGATTGGAAGAGAGTTTGGCGGGAAACATCACACTACGGCCTTGCACGCCATCAATAAAATCCGTGAGATGCGTAAATCCGACCGGATTTTAGACAGGCTTATCCATAAGCTGACTGATAGCCTCAATTGAACTTGATGTCATCTCTGGACTTTTCCGGCTAGAGAAATTTGTGGGTCGCGCGGACGGAGCAAGATATACACAACTACTCGCTGGGTTATGCGCATCGTCCACAGGTTGTCCTCTCCCGAACTCCTATTCAGGAAACGCTTTCCTGCGTTTTCCACAGATTCACAGACTCTGTTACTAATATAGTGTCTTAGGAACTACTATGGAATTCTCCACACAGAAATCAGAACTTCTCAGAGAGCTTGATCTCGTGCAGGGTGTTGTCGAAAGGAAGACAACGATCCCGATTCTCTCCAATCTCCTTTTGGAAGCCGCGGGTTCGGTCCTGCGCATCAGCGCAACCGATATGGAACTAGGCATTCGCTGCGCTTGTCCGGCCAAGGTGAAGACGGACGGGGCCGGAACTGTTCCCGCCAAACGCCTTCTCGATATCGTCCGATCGCTGCCTGAGGCTGAGATCAGGGTGAAGGTTCTTGAGAATCAGTGGGTGCAGGTCACCTGCGAGCGT
>QHZK01000374.1 GCA_003224635.1 Acidobacteriota bacterium
CCAAATGCGAAGCGCGGTCCGCGCCTTGGTGGGAGGACCTCACGAACCGTGGCGGCGAGGGCCTGAACGGCTACGCTCGAAAAGCCGCAGGCAGGAAGTTTGGCGTATGCTACAAGGGCTCTGGTGATTCATCCTTTGGTACGGATAGTCCTTGTGCCGGCAACGCTGCTCGCCCTGCAGAGCTTGTGTTCGCTCCTGGATGGGCGTCGCTTCCTGCGCCGCGTGCGACGAAGCCTCGGGCAGCCGCCAGGAAGTTATCAGCCTCGGGCAGCGGTGATCGTTCCTTGCAAGGGCCTGCATCCCGGCTTCGAGGGGAACATCTCGGCATTCCTCACGCAGCGCTACTCGGATCATCAGTTGATTTTTGTGGTCGCCTCGGAGGACGACCCTGCCTACCGTTATCTTAAGGAGCGACTGAAGGCGTCGTCTGCGCGGGGTCCTGCACTCAAGACTGCGCTCGTGGTGGCCGGCCGGTCGGAGACCCGCGGCGAGAAGGTCAACAACTTGCTCGCCGGAATTGCGGCCGTCGAACCTCAGACCGAAGTCCTGGTGTTCGCGGACGCGGATGCGACCCCGGGGGAAAGCTGGCTCAAGTCGCTGGCCGCCCCTCTCGAAGACGAGCGAGTCACGGTGAGCACAGGATTCCGGTGGTATCTTCCGGGCGAGAGTTTTGCTTCGCAACTGCGCGCCGCCTGGGACGCCTCGATTGCCACCATGCTGGGCGAGCACGATCACAATTTCGCCTGGGGCGGGTCTATGGCCATCCGGGCCGCCGACTTCAAGCGCCTCCGGGTGGCGGAGCGTTACTGGGCGTCGACGGTCAGCGATGACTACGCGCTCACTCGCGCGGTCCGCGAAGCCGGCGGCAGGATTCGCTTCGAGCCTCGGTGCCTCGTCAAGAGCCGCGAGGATTCGGGTCTCGGCGAATTTCTGCACTGGGCCGACCGCCAGATCATTATCACGCGCGTATACTCGCCAAGACTCTGGTGGAAAGCGCTCGGGTTTTACCTGTTCTACGGCGCGACGTTTCTGGTCGGACTGGGCTCGCTCGTCCTTTCTCGTCGGCGAGCAGGGGAGTGGCTGGCCACTGCGGGACTGCTCCTCGCCATTCTCGCCCTAGGCATCGCCAAAGGCCGCCTCCGCGCTACCGTGGCGCGCGAAATGTTCCCCGAGGAATGCTTCACGCTCAAACAGTACGGAGCCCGATACTGGCAGCTAGCGCCCCTGGTCCCCTGGGTGATGCTCTTGAACTTCGTGGTCTCAGCGTTTGCCCGGCGCATCGAGTGGCGCGGCGTTCGCTATGAATTACATTCCGCGGACGAGGTCCGCGTGGTTAGGAATTGAGCCATTGAATCGTTATCAGTTTTCAGTTGTCGGTTCTTGGCGACCGAATCCTGCTGGTCCTACTGAGAGTGGAGGACTGAGAACTGAGAACTGAATTCACCGCTTGGTCCGCGGCGGCTTGGTCTTGTGGCGGCGGGTAATGTAACGGGCGGGAGTTGCGGTCCTCTTTTTGGGCTTTGGGGCCTCGGGAGTTGCCGCGACTGGCGCTGCCTGAGCCAAAACCTGATCGAACAGCGTGGCCCGCGGATGGGAAGGTTTCTTCTTGCCTCCCTCCCCGTGCCGATAGGCATGCTCCGTAAGGCAGGTCTGACAGATCACCTTGACTACTTGGCCGTCCATCATGCTCGCGATGGCATGGTTCAGCAGCAGCTTGCAACGCAGGCAGTAGTCGTCAATCAGATCGCCCAGCCGGTATTCCTGCTCGGCCATAGCCTGTGCTCCGGCGGCGGGTCCCGACTTCCAGCCCGCTGCATGGGCATTATAACGCATACCCCGGCTCCGGCGAAAACCAACCCGAGCGTCGTAGCGTCCGCTAAATTGACAGGCCCGGAAGATTGCGGCTATTCTTGAAGCGTCTTCGTCTGAGGCGGGGCCCGGCGCCCCGGCATCTAATCTGATAGTGGCGGCCTCCCGCGACGAATGGCGAATCGAGCTGGGCTTATTGCCCTGGAGACACGTGACCGGGAGGAGTCATTTCGAATGCGCCTATCAGCAGCACAAATTGGCCGGACGGCCCACGGGGCGGCAGGGCTTGTTCTGCTGCCCTTGCTCCAGGGCGCGGAGGAAATCCTGATCGGCGGCCAAGCCGTCATCGAAGGGGTGATGATGCGCTCCCCTCACTCTTATGCTGTGGCGGTGCGCCGGGCGAGCGGCGATGTCGCCGTGACACGGGGATCCCTCGAGCGCGCCTCGGAGAAGTATCCTTGGTTGCGATATCCGTTGGTCCGCGGATTGAGCGTCCTCGGTCAGGCGATGGCGCTCGGGATTCGGGCCTTGCGGTATTCCGCCGAGCAGGCCCTCGAGCGGCCCTCAGGAAGTGGCAAAGGCGGGTCCCGGGGCGGTGAGGAAAAGAAGTCAGAGCTCAGCAACTGGGTGCTAGCGCTGAACCTGGCGTTCTCGCTGGCGTTCTTTATTCTGTTCTACAAGTTTCTGCCACTGTACCTGGCAACGGTCCTGAAGCGTCATTATGCCGTTTTCGAGAACTTGATTGCCTTCAACGTGGCCGACGGCATGATTCGGATGGTCTTGTTTCTGGCGTTTCTGATCGCGGTGGCGCAATGGAAGGAGATGAAGCGGCTTTTCGAGTACCACGGGGCCGAGCACAAGGTTGTCTGGGCGTTCGAGAAGGCGGGTCGCGTCGACCTCGAGACAGCGCGCGCGTCGACGCGCTTTCACCCGCGCTGCGGCACGAGCTTTCTCCTGGTGGTGATGGTGATCGCCATGGTCATCTACCTGTTTTTGCCCTTCCGGTCGTTTGTATGGAAGCTGGCCGGAAGGATCCTGCTTCTGCCCGTGATTGCCGGGGCGTCCTACGAATTCATCCGCTTTGCCGCCAAGTCGCAGGGGGCGCTGTGGCGCTGGGCATCGCGCCCCGGATTGTGGCTGCAACGCGTGACCACGCGGGAGCCCGATGACAGCCAGCTCGAGGTCTCGATCCGCGCCCTCGAAGCTGCTATGGAGCTCGAACGAAGCCGAGGCGGCGAGCTTGTGGTGGCCTAGTACAGAAGGCAGAAAGCAGAAGGCAGAAAGCAGAAGGCAGGAGAGTAGGCGGGTTTTGGGTTTCCCTAACCCTGACCCCCGACCCTCGGCCCCTGGTCAGCGATATGCACTTTTTTGACAAGCTGGCGGAAATCGAAAAGAAGTACGACGAACTGTCGGTCGAGCTCAGCGCGCCCGGAGTGTTCGCCGATCCCGCGCGCTACCAGAAGGCCGCCAAGGCACATGCCGACCTTCGCGCGGTGGTGGAAAAGTTTCGCCAATGGAAAGAAGTCCAGAAAGGGCTGGTCGAGACCAAGACACTGCTCGAGGAGTCGGCTGCGGACCCCGCCATGAAGACCATGGCCCACGAGGAAATCGCCGGCCTCGAAAGACGGCAAGGCGAAATCGAGGCCGAGCTGAAAGTCCTGCTGGTGCCCAAAGACCCGAATGACGAGAAGAACGTCGTGCTCGAAATCCGCGCCGGGACGGGAGGCGACGAAGCCACACTCTTCGCGCAGGAAGTTTTCAGGATGTATAGCCGGTATGCCGAAACGCAGGGCTGGCGCGCCGAGGTCCTTTCGAGCAGCGCTTCGGCGGTGGGAGGGCTCAAGGAAGTCATCGCCGTGATTGAAGGCCAGAAGGTCTACAGCAAGTTGAAGTACGAAAGCGGAGTGCACCGCGTGCAGCGCGTTCCGGCAACGGAGCAGCAGGGCCGCATTCACACGTCCGCCATCACCGTCGCCGTGCTCCCCGAAGCGGACGAAGTGGAGGTCCAGATCGACCCCAAGGACATTCGAGTGGACACGTTCTGTTCCTCCGGGCCGGGCGGGCAGTCCGTGAACACCACGTATTCGGCGGTGCGCATCACCCACCTGCCCACCGGCATGGTGGTTTCCTGCCAGGACGAGAAGTCGCAGATCAAGAACCGCGCCAAGGCGTTGCGGGTACTGCGCTCGCGCCTGTACGAAATGAAGCTGCAGGAACAACAAAAGCAGATCACCGAAGAGCGCCGCTCGCAGATTGGCACGGGCGACCGCAGCGAGAAAATCCGCACCTACAACTTTCCCCAGAACCGGCTCACCGACCACCGCATCGGCCTGAACCTTCACCAGCTCGACCGGGTGATGGAGGGCAAGATCGACGACATCATCGACGCGCTGATCGCGCATTACCAAGCCCAGAAGTTCAAAGGCGACGGTCAGGCCATCGGATGATCGTCACCCGATGACCCGATCACCCGATCACCCGATCACCCGATCCATGCAGCTTCGTGAAGCGCTCAAGACCGGCCTGAGGACGCTTGTGGAGAGCGGCGTGCCTTCGCCCGAGCTCGCGGCGGAACTCCTCCTGATGCACATCCTGGGACGCCACCGCGGCTATCTTTACGCTTACCCCGAAGCAGAAATCTCCGAAGAGATTACCAGGCGCTATTTTCAGGCGGTCGAGGAGCGGGCGACGGGAAAGCCGACACAGTACATCACGGGCCACCAGGAATTCTGGGGGTTGGATCTCGAGGTCACACCGGACGTTCTGATCCCTCGTCCGGAAACCGAGCACGTGGTGGAGGCGGTCATCGACTTGGCCCGCCGCCAAGGGTTCGAACGCGACGCGCCGCTTCGCATCGTGGACGTTGGCACGGGCTCGGGGTGCATCGCGCTGGCGCTGGCTGCGGAATTTCCGCGCGCCGTCCTTTTTGCGACGGATATTTCCCGTCCCGCGCTGGAGGTGGCCTCGCGCAACGCCGAGCGGCTCGGAATGGCCGAGCGAGTGAAGTTCCTCGAAACTGACCTGCTGGCTTTTTTTCTCGACGCTCGCGCCCCTGGTCAGGACTTTAACCAAGGCCCTAACGAAAATTTTCTCGGCGCCTTTGACTTCGTGGTCTCGAATCCTCCTTACGTCGCCGCTGACGAGCTGGACTGCGTGCAGCGCGAGGTGCGCCAATTCGAGCCTCGGATCGCCTGGGGCGGACTCGAGCGCGGCGACGAGGTCTA
>QHZK01000368.1 GCA_003224635.1 Acidobacteriota bacterium
TGCGAAAACAGAAAGGCTTCCAGGACGAAATCACCCTGGTCGCCCCGGGGGGATTGGAAGCGGTCGGGATCAGCTTCTGGGACCAGAAAGAGAATGCGGAAGCTTACAGCCGCACAACCTATCCAGAAGTGCAGAAGGCACTCGCGAAAGTGGTGGAGGGAACTCCTCAGGTGCAAAACTACGAGGTCTCGAACTCGACCTTCCACAAGATCGCCGCTCGCGTCGCAGCCTAAAGCGGATAGGTCTTGCTCGTTCAGTGGGGGCGGCCAAGTCCGCCCTCTCTCTTCTGCGGCAAAGAGGAAATGCAGATACAAGAAGAAACGAGATTTCGATGCTTACGAAGATCGTGAAGTGGATTTTCATTTCTCTGTTGGTCCTGGCGGTCTTATGGCCCTCCCCCGCCGGTTACGAAATACCACTGGCGGCATTGGCGTTTTGTGCGGGGGTTATCCTGGCCGCCCAGACGAGGCGCGCAGGTAAGTACTTTTGGGAGGCCGGACACGCGCGGGTTTCACGCCAGGTGAAATATGAGAATTAAGGGTGAAAGACTCGGCTTGGACGAAGCGCGTGCGGTTGCAGTCGGCCCCTTCGACCAGTTACTTGCGTTAGACGAGGCCCTTCAGCAACTGGAGGAGAAAGCACCCCGGCTGAGCCGGATCGTGGAACTCAGGTTCTTTGGGGATTTGAGCGAGGAGGAAACCGGAGAGGTTCTCGGTATCTCGGTCCGGACCGTGAAACGCGATTGGAGCGTGGCAAAGGCTTGGTTGTATCAACAGATCAAATGACTCCCGATTGCTGGGAACCGATCAGAACTAGCTGCTGGCGGGTGTTCGGCTCAAACGAGCTTTTAAGGTACTCTCTCGATACGGGATAAGGAGTTCCCCCCAAAATGCCTATCCAGAAGTTGCGATGCTTCCATTGCGAGTGCATGATGCTCGTCGTTTTCGGCGAGGCGCCGCTGACGTTCGAGCGTCTCTGCCCCCATTGCGGCGTGCTCAACACCTTCGATGAATCGAACCATAGCGAGCCTAAGCGACCCTTGAGTTCTGAGCACTTTTGCTGGGCATGCACCGATAGGACACGAATCGTCGGCGCAGCGGCAGCCTAATGGTTCTGCCCCCCGAGAAGCCACGGAAGCGGAACCTGCGCCGCATGATGCTCGCCACATCGTTCGGATTGGGCCCGCCCTGGCCGGGCAGCGCCGGAAAAGAATGAACCAACCTTGGCCCGTTTGAGGGTCGAGCGAACCGGCTGTGTCGGTGGGGCTAGCCGCGATCCAGCGCTCGCAGGGCCAAGCAGGGATTCTAGCATGTACATCCAGTATGTCGGTTTCAATGTTGCAGGCAGCTCTCGAGTCTATAACTATGACGTGCTCGACATCAAGGAGAGACGCGAATTCACCGTCAAAGTTCAATCCGAGGCGTTTCGCCCGGCGCGGTTAGAACTCCAGGATGGCCCGAGCATCTGCTTTGACCGGGTGAAGCGAGAACTGGGGGCGGAAACGGAAGAATCGCGCGCTGAGGCCAACCTGAGTATCGGAGAGCGGGATATCGACGAATACTTAGAACGGCAATACCCGCGCAAGTCGCTCGCCAAGAAAGCAGCATCGGGTCGTTGAGCGCCGAGCCGAATGACCGGCGCCTGCCAGGAGTGCCTCACCTACTCGGGTTCGTCAGGGACGCCCATTTTCGAGAGCCGATAGCGCAGCGCGTTACGCGACAAGCCCAGCATGCGCGCGGCCTGGCTCTTGTTGCCGCCCGCGCGGCGCACGGCCTCGCGGATGATTTCGTCCTCGTACCGTTCGAGCGTCATGCCGCCGGGCAGGACAGGCGCAGCGGGGCTGGCGGTGTTCGGACCGGTCGAGTTAGCGCCCGCCGCAAGCGACCAAGGTTGCCAGGCCGAGACGTCCAATTGGATATCCCCCACGTCGATGACCGTGCCGGCGAACAAGGCCACGGCGCGCTCGATGATGTTCTCGAGCTCGCGGACGTTCCCAGGCCAGTGAAAATCGGCCAGCAGTTTCATGGCGGCGGGAGTAATGCCCTCGATCGGTTTGCCGGCCTCGCGCGCGAAGCGGGCGATGAAGTGATCGACCAGATAGGGGATGTCTTCCTTGCGCTCCCGCAGCGGCGCGATGCTGATGGGCACGACGTTAAGGCGGTAGTACAAATCCTCGCGGAAGGTGCCCTGCTCGAGGGCGGCGCGCAAGTCGCGGTTGGTGGCGGCGACCAGGCGCACGTCCACTTTCAGGGTCTTCGTGCCGCCCAGGCGCTCGAACTCGCGTTCCTGAAGGACGCGCAGCAGCTTGACCTGAATGGCGCCGGGCACGTCGCCGATTTCATCGAGAAAGACGGTGCCCTTATCGGCGAGCTCGAATTTTCCCGGCTTCGAGGCGACCGCTCCGGTAAACGCGCCCTTCTCGTAACCGAACAATTCGCTTTCGAGCAGGTTCTCCGGTATGGCCGTGCAGTTGATCTTGACGAAGGGTCCCGAGGCGCGCCGCGAGTGCTGGTGAAGGGCGCGCGCGATCAAGTCCTTGCCCACGCCGCTTTCGCCGCCCAGCAGCACAGTTGAGTTTGTGGGCGCGACGCGCTCGACCGTCGCCAGCACTTCCTGCATTTTGGGGCTGCGAGCCACGATGTTCTTGAACTCGTAGCGCCTGCCGAGCGCCTCGCGCAGCGAGCGGTTCTCCTCCCGCAGATGGTGAACGTCAAGCTCCTTGCGAATGATGAGCTTGATCTCTTCGAGCGAAAACGGCTTGAGCACGTAGTCGCTCGCGCCCGCCTTCATGGCCTCGACCGCCGTTTCGACCGTCCCGTAGGCGGTCATCACCACCACCGGCAGCGCGGCGTTCACGCGCTTCGCCGCCTGCAGGAACTCGAGTCCGTCCATGCCAGGCAGCCGGAGGTCGGTCAGCACCAGGTCCACGCTTTCCTGTCGCAGAAGGCTGAGAGCCGCTTCCGCGCTCGCGGCCGACCGCGTCGTATAGCCGCCATCTGAAAGGTTGAGTTCGAGCAAGCGCAGCATCTTCGGTTCGTCTTCTACAATCAGGACGGTGGGCATCGGTTTTGTTTGATTCACTTACATCGCGCGCTTTGCGACTCTGCGCCTTTGCGTGCGATCTTTTGCTCTCCCCGGAACCTCTTCACTCCTTCCCCTCGCACTCGGCTGATCCCTACTCGACCGGCAAAAATACCCGGAAGCACGCGCCCTTGCCCGGCTCGCTCGAGACGCGAATCCAGCCGTGGTGCTGGTCCACAATCTTCGAGACGATCGAGAGCCCGAGTCCCACGCCGTCTTTCTTGGTGGTGAAGAAGGGATTAAAGATCTGCTCGCCGAGTCCCTCGGTGACGCCTGGACCGGTGTCCTGGAAGTCGATCTCGACGCCGCGCCGGCCGTTCGCGTTTGCCGCCGCGACTTTGATCCTCAGTTTTCCGTCGCCGGCCATGGCCTCGTAGGCGTTCTGCGTCAGGTTGGTGAAGACCTGTTCGCAGAGCGCCGCGTCCACCGGCGCCTTCGGCAGGTCCGGGGCGTACTCTCGCTCGACCTCGACCCGGTCTCCCGGAAAGCGATCGCGCACTGACTTCAGCGCCTCGTCGATGAGCGCAGGCAGCTCCTGAGAGCGGAGGTCGAGGTCGAGGGGCCGCGCAAAATCGAGGAAGCGGCTGACCAGCGCGTTGAGCTTATTGACCTCGCTCGAAATATACCCGGCGAGCTCGGCTGCGAGCGCATTCGACGCCCCTAACGTCCTGGTGAGCGTCTCAGCCGAACCCTTGATCACCGCGAGCGGGTTGCGGATCTCGTGGGCGAGCCCGGCGGAGAGTTGTCCGAGCGCCGCCAGGCGCTCCGAGCGCCGAGCGTCGGCCTGCGCCTGCTCCAGTCTGCGATTGGTTTCGGCGAGCGTTTCGGCCAGGTTCTGATATCGCAAAGCCTGGCGGCGGTTTTCCGTAACGAAGCGGTTCACCACGATCGCTGCCAGGAAGAAGAACAGGTTGCGAATGACGAGCTCGGTCGAGCCGCCAGCGGTCAGTTGAAATTCCTTCAGGGCGGGAATCAGGAACGAGCAGTAAGCGGCCGAAGCCAGCGCCGTCCACAAGAGCGTGCCCCAGACGCCAAAAAGCATGGCCGCGGAAACGACGGGCAGGTAGTAGATCGGGTAGTAGCTGCTCTCAATGTCGCCCGTGTGGGCCACCAGCAGCGTGGCCAGCAGAATCTTGATCAGGACGCTGTAAGGGCCGCGTCGCGAAGGCTTGATCGGCTTGAGGACGCGGGTCTCGAAGATCTGGAAAAGGCCGATGCCGAGCAGTACAAGCTGCTTGTGGGGCTCACGGATGGGCTGAAGTACCGCCAGCCCGCCTAGGAACGCCAGCCAGAGCAGGTCCATCCAGGCGAAGTTGCGCCGTTCGTCGGCCATGTCGCAGGCTCTTCGCCATCAATCTAGCACGGTCCCAAGGCTTCGTCGAACCAGGTAATCCTCAATAGAGGATGCCGTAGGGCTATCGATCGGGCACTCTCACTCAACCCGCCACGGCGACACGCCGGACCACCG
>QHZK01000340.1 GCA_003224635.1 Acidobacteriota bacterium
TTCCACTTGGAATGAGAGAAAGGCCCCAAGGAAGACCACGACGGCATAGACGGCATCAGGCGCTCCCATATATTACTCGTTGATTATTTTACCTGATTGAGCGCACAGGGAAGGCGAGTGCGAGGCGAAAAGTTTGTGGGCGCCCCGTCGTGGGCCCAGCAACGCCAGCGACCCGGCTCGGAACCGACCGAGCGCCGTTCACGCTTCGGTCTTGCTCAGGTGTCGCCGCCGGGCCGAGGTCGAGAGGACTTGGTGGCGGAGGGGATTTGGGGCGGATGTTTTCAAGGCCAATGGGCCACCTCCGAGCTTCATTCATAACGGAGCGCCACCATCGGGTCCACCTTCGTCGCCCGGCGCGCGGGGATGTAGTTAGCGAGCAGGGATATCGCGGTCAGCAGCAGGGCCACGCCCGCAAAGGTCAAGGGATCGGTAGGGCGGACCTCATAAAGCATGCCAGATAGGAGATGTGTCAGACCGAGGGCGCCGAGCAGCCCAATGCCGAGGCCCGCGAGCGTCAGCGCCAAGCCCTGCCTCAAAACGAGCTTGATGACTTCCGGCTGTGCTGCACCCAGTGCCATGCGGATGCCGATTTCGCGCGTGCGCTGGCTGACCGAGTAGGACATGACGCCGTAAATTCCAATCGCCGCCAGGAGCAGGGCTGCCACTCCGAACAGTGCCAGCAAGAGGGTGCGAAACCGAGGCGCCGACACGGACGCGTCCATCACTTCGTCCATGGTGCGAACCTTTGAAACCGGTTGGTCCTTGTCGATTGCCAAAACCCGTTCGCGCGCGGCCCGGGAGAGACCGAGCGGGTTGGACGTAGTCCGTACCGTCAGCGCCAGGGTTCCCCAAAAAGGCGCTTGGAGGTAAGCCGCGTACACTTCCTCCACAGGAGCCAAATCCAGGGCCAGGTGCTTTGTGTTTCCCACCACACCGATGATTTCGCCCGTAAAGCTGTTGAACCCCATTTGCAGGCGCTTGCCGATAGGACTTTGATTGGGGAACACGTTGCGCGCCAGGGTCTCGTTGATGATAAGGACGTGCGGTGATTGCGCGCTGTCGCCCTCTTCGAAATAGCGTCCTTCGACGAGCGGTATCTTCATCGCCTCGAAGTATCCGGGCATGACCACGTGGCAGTCGGGATTGGCGTACTCATTCGGCAATGGCGGCCGGCCTTCCAATTGCATCGCATAGCTCTCGATGTCTCCTGCCAAAGGAAGGTGCCCGATGGCCCCTGCGGATTTGACGCCGGGAAGCGCCCGTACCCGCTCCAGAAGCCGGGCAAAGAAGGCGGCCTTCTGCGGGTCGGGATACCTGGCCTCGGGCAGAGAAATCTCCATCGTCAAGAGGTGGTCTGGTGCGAAGCCAGGGTTCACCTCCTGCAAGCGGACAAAACTGTGCAGCATCAGCCCGGTGCCAATCAGAAGGACCAGCGCCAAGGCGACCTCGGACACTACCAGGGCGCTACGCAGGCGGTTGCGGCCGAGACTGTCCGCCCCACGCTCGCCCTCCTTGAGAGACTCGGTAAGATGGATTTTTGAAGCCTGGAATGCCGGAGCCAGCCCGAAGATCAATCCTGTCCCGACCGAAGCGAGAACGGTGAAGATCAACACCGATGCGTCGATGCGAATGTCACCAGCCCTCGGGAAATTATCAGGGACGATCAGCTTGAGCAGATTGATTCCCCAGGTTGCTACCAGGACCCCCAACGCTCCTCCTGCCAGCGCGAGCGCCAGGCTTTCGGTAACCAGTTGGCGGATGAGGCGAAGGCGGGTCGCTCCCAACGCCGAGCGGATCGCTACTTCCCGCTGCCGCGAGGTGGCGCGGGCGAGCAAGAGGTTTGCGACGTTGGCGCACCCAATCAGCAGCACAAAGGCTACAGCGCCGAAGAGGACGAGCAGGGCTGAGCGAAAGCTGCCCACCACCTGCACGCGCAATGGAACAAGTTTGACGTCCGAACCGATGTAGTCGCGCGGATACTCTCTGACAAGCTGCTGCTCGATCGAGTTCATTTCCGCCTGGGCCTGGCCTAGCGTGACTCCGCGCCTCAGGCGGGCGATGACTTGCAGGTAGTGGGCGGAACGCTGACGCCAGGCGCCCGGCGTCAGCGCCAGCGGGACCCACAATTGAGCGGGCGGGGCCGTGAAAATGTTTAAGATGGTCCCAGTGTCGCCCGGAAACCGGAAGCCCGGCGGCATCACTCCGATCACCGTGCAACCCCTGCCGTCGATCGTGATGGACTTGCCCGCAATCGAGCGGTCGGCGTTGAAGCGGCGTTGCCAGAGTCCGTAGCTCAGCAGCACGACCCGGTCCTGGCCCAACTGGTCTTCCCCAGCAGAGAAGGTGCGACCCAAGACGGGTTCAACGCTCAGTAAGTCGAAGAGGCCCGGTGACACGGCAGCGCCATCGACCCTTTCAGGGTTGCCACTGCCCGCCAGGTTGAAAGTCCTGGAGGCGTCGAAAGCGGCCATGCGCTCGAAGACTTTGTTTCGATCACGCCAGTCGGCGAAGTTGGCCGTGGCCGGCGCATTCTGCTCGTAGCCCATTTTCAGATTGCGTTCCCATAGCGTGTAGAGCCGGCCCGGGTCCTTAAACGGCAGCGGCCGCATCAGGACTCCATGGACCATGCTAAACATCGCGGTATTGGCGCCGATGCCTAGCGCCAGCGTAACGACGGCGACCGCCGTGAAGCCGGGACTCTTGGCCAGCATGCGCAAGCCGTAACGCAAGTCCTGCCATAGAACTGCCATAGGCCACCTCGCTCCACACCTCGACGTTGATATTTGGACGGACTTTCCCCTCACCGCTTGAGCATGTGAAGTGCCGCTTGCACGACCTCGGCTAAGTCTTTGCTCAACAGACGGCTTCGACAGCTTCGGGGGGTGCCGTCAGGGCTTCGATGTTCGGTTTTGGGATTGGCGTGTTCGGGACCGGATACCTGTCCTCTCCACCGCACGCTCTACTCTCGCTGAATTTACGAGGTGAGTAATCAGTGTATGATAGTCAGCGGTAGCCCTCACACTTTCGGTTTGCTTTCGCGGGCTCCCCTTGCGGGCTCCCCTTATAGAGACCCCGCTTATGGAGAGAGTGCCCCTGGTGAGCCCACTCCGGTGCTCGCCAAGCAGTCGAAGTCCTTCTCGCTGCTGCACGGTGGGCGCCCAAGCACCTGGCACGGCGCGTTCACGAAGTCGAGGGTCTTGAGATGATTAAGGAGCGGAACGAGAACGCTTATGGCCAAAAACGATCCGGTGGACGGATCGTAGCAGCCGTGATGGTGGCCTTCATCGACAGCTTGGTGCCGCTGTTCGCGCAGAACCCTCCTGCTGCCCCGCCGGATCTGGCGCGAGGCCAGAAAGTATACGCGGAGCGATGTGTCGGCTGCCACGGAGCTGATTTCCGGGGTACAGACCAAGGTCCGGGACTAAGAGGAAATCCCCTGATGCGCAGAATGTCTGTTCAGCGGTTGCACAACATTATTAAGAACGGAATTCCAAATACGGGCATGCCGCCTTTCGATCTCCCGGCTCCGGACCTCGATGCTCTGGCGCCTTTCGTACGGTCGCTCAATTCCCAGGCGGCTGAGAGCAACGTGCCCGGCAACCCAGCGGCCGGGGAGCAATTCTTCTTCGGCAAAGGAGAATGCGGTTCGTGCCATATGGTCTCTGGGAAAGGACAACCCGTAGGTCCGGACCTGTCGAACTTAGGGGACGAAAGCACCGTTGACGAAATACAATCAGCATTAAAGGAACCGAGTTCCCATATAACCCCCGGCTATGAATTGGTCACGGTCAAGTTACGCGATGGGAACACCCTGCGCGGTTTCGCCCGGAGCCGGAGCAATTTTGATATTCGGGTGGAAGACCTCCAGGGAAAGTTGCACTTGCTGGAGGAAGGGCAGATCGCTTCGATCGTGGAGGAAACGCAATCGGTAATGCCCCCTGTCGAAGCCACTCCCGAAGAATTGCAAGACCTCCTCGCCTACCTCAGTCGGCTGACAGGGGTGAAGCCCGGAGCGCTGAACACCCATCCGCCCCCCAAGGGGGGTGCCATTGATTTCGAGCGCATCTTGCATCCGCAACCGGGCGACTGGCTGACCTACAACGGAACGCTGGACGCCAACCGGTACAGCGAGCTGAGTCAGATCAACAGCGCCAACGTCAGCAAATTGGAGTTGAAGTGGATTTTCACGGCGCCCCTCTGGAAGAATCTGCTCCCTGACACATCTTATTTTAACGAGAACATGAAGTACTTCGGGCTGGAGGCGACGCCGCTGGTTGCCGACGGGATCATGTACATCACCGGCCCGCACTCGGTCTTCGCCCTCGATGCCCTGACGGGTCGCGAGATCTGGAATTACTCTCGCCCACGCACTCCGGGACTGGTTGGCGACGCCTCACTCGGGACAAATCGGGGAGCAGCGATCCTTGGAGATAAGGTGTTCCTGGCGACCGACAACGCCCACCTGATTGCCTTGAACCGCATCACCGGAAAACTGGTTTGGGAGCGGGTGATGCCGGATGAACCTCAGCACTACGGCTCGACCGTCGCGCCGTTGGTGGTTAAAGATATGGTCATCGCGGGCGTGGCGGGTGGAGACTGGGGCATTCGCGGGTTCATCGCCGCCTTCAAGGCCGAGACGGGTGAACGTGTATGGCGAACCTGGACTATCCCCGCCCACGGAGAGC
>QHZK01000341.1 GCA_003224635.1 Acidobacteriota bacterium
GTCGAGGTCCCTATCGAGATTCCGCGGATATCGGGCGAGGTCCTCGCCGGGACCGAACTGCTTCGGATTGACAAAGATCGAAACCACGACCGCGTCGCACTCACGCCTGGCGCGCCGCGCCAGGCTCAGGTGGCCCTCGTGCAACGCGCCCATGGTGGGGACCAGCGCGAGCGACTTGCCCTGGGCGCGAATCTCGCGCGCGACACTTTTCATTTCGTGGACTGTCGTGATTAAGCGCATGAGCTCAGGGCCAGGGGCCGGGAGTCAGGGGTCGGGGCCAAAGGCAGTTGAAGAGTCGACGGTCAAAAATTCGAAAGCAGCAGCTTTTCGACTCTTCGACCCTCGACTTTTCGACGGGTTTTGGAACCGACCCCTGACCCCTAGATTCTGACCTTCTCGAACTGTTCGCGCAGGCTGGCGGGCCAGTGGTAGGACTCTCGGTCGTCGGGGTAGCGTCCCGCCTGGACGTCGTCGCGGAATCGCGCCAGCGCTTCTCGCAGCGTGCCGGCGAGATTGGCGTAAGGCCGTACGAACTTGGCAGGCGGCTGAAAGCTCAGGCCCACGAGATCGTGCAGCACCAGGACCTGGCCGTCGCAGCCGGGCCCCGCGCCGATGCCGATGGTTGGGATACGCAGGCGTTCGGTGATGATGGCGGCGAGCTCCCGCGGAATGCCTTCGAGCACCAGCGCAAAGGCTCCGGCGTCCTCGACCGCCTGCGCGTCAGCGACGAGGTCCGTCGCGGACTCAAAGGACTTTCCTTGCACGCGGTAGCCGCCCATGGCGTGGACGGACTGCGGCGTGAGTCCGATGTGGCCCATGACCGGAATCTCCGCTTCTACCAGGCGCCGGATGATGGCCGAGCGTTTCCTGCCGCCTTCGAGCTTCACCGCCTCTGCGCCACCTTCTTTGACAAAGCGGACGCTCGCGCGAAGCGCCTCGGTCTCACCGAGGTGATAAGCGCCATACGGCAGGTCAGCAACTAGCAGGGCCCGCCGGGTGGCGCGGCGCGCCGCGCGCAGGTGGTGAAGCATTTCGTCCACCGTCACAGGAAGGGTCGAATCGTATCCCAAGACAACCTGGGCCAGCGAGTCTCCCACCAGGATGATATCGATCCCGGCCTCGTCCACCAGGCGGGCCGTAGGGTAATCGTACGCGGTAAGGCAGGTGATCTTCGCGGAGCGTAGTTTTCGATCCAGGATGTGCGGAACGGTGATCTTGCTCACGGCCTCCAAATTCAGGTCCATGGCGGTACCTCCGGTAAGAAGTTGAAAGTCGAAAGTTCAAAAGTTAAAAGTCAGGCACCGCAGACCTCGTTTTTTTTAGGTCTGCGGCTTGTTTCCCCGTCTTTGCTCCCAAAATAAAAGACCCTCTCTGCCACGGGTTGGTGCGGCCGGAGCTCGCGACGCGCCGGCCTGGAGGCCCGAGAGGGCCTTCACTCGTCCGGAGAGAGAGGGTCTAACTTTGAACTGCGGTTCAGATCAACTCCCGGTCGCCTTTGTGGCGGCGCTCTATGAGCGCCGAAAACGCTGAGGAATCAACGTCGGCGGTCACAGACCGCCGCTACAGAGGCAGCCGGAAGACCATCCTGAACCCTGTCGACCGTCTCAGTCCGCGGACGCGGATCCAAGCGGCAAAAAGTACTGCGTTCCCTTGACCGGTTCGCTCAGTCGCCGGAGCACCTGCTCGAGATCTTCGTTCCGGTCGACGAAGTCGATCTCGGACGTGTCGATCACCAGCAGGTTGGTCGAATCGTAGTGGAAGAAGAAGTGCTCATAGGCCTTGACCACCTCTTTCAGGTACTCGTCGGAGATGTGGTTTTCCATGGGCACATTCTTCTTCGCGATCCGCCTCCTGAGCGTCTCCGGCCTCGCCTGTAAGTATACCACCAAATCGGGAATGGGAATCTCTTCGCGTAGGAGTTCGTAGTAGTCATTATAAAGGCACAGCTCCGCATCGCTCAGGTTGAGGTAGGCGAAAATTTTGTCCTTCTCGAAGACGTAATCGCTGACCACAGTGCGGTTTGCCGTGGCGGCCAGGTCCAGATCGCGCAGTTGCTTGTAACGTTCAATCAGGAAATAGAGCTGGGCCTGGAATGCCGCCCCGGGCCTCTCCCGATAGAAGCCCTCGAGGAATGGGTTGTCTTCGGGGTCGCGCAGGTGAAGAGCGCGCAGCCGCTCCGCCAGGACCTCCGCCAGGCTGCTCTTCCCCACTCGGATGGGTCCCTCCACCGCAATGAACCTCGGCGTCTCGTGCTGAGGAGGGCTTGACACCTCGTACGCCCCTTGCACCGATCAAGTATGAATACCGATCGAGTATGAATGATGAACAATGAACGAAAGCGCCCATTCAGCATTCATAATTCATATAATTCATCATTTCATCATTTTCCTCGAGCTTGACCACCCGGCTCGAGTCCCGCGTCTCGCCGAGCATCTCGAGCGCCGTACGCTCGGTAATCGGATGGCGGACGGTCGGTTCGAGCTCCCGGAGCGGAACCAGGACGAACCGCCTCTCCGCCAGCCGCTCGTGCGGGATGGTCAGTGCCGGGGAGCGAGAGACGACATTGTCATAGAGCAGGATATCAATGTCAATCGGGCGCGGGCCCTTGCGCCGGCCCGGCCGGCGGCCCATCGCGCGCTCGATCGACTTGATCGCTTTGAGCAGCCGCAAAGGCGTCAGCTCCGTATCAGCCTCCGCCACGCAGTTGACAAACCACGGTTGAGGCCGAAAGTCCACGGGTTCGGTCTCATAGAACGAGGAAGCCCGGCGGATTTGGGCGCCAGCCTCGCCGAGCATCCGGAGGGCCCGGCGAAGGTTGGCGACACGATCTCCAAGGTTCGAACCAAGCGAGAGGTAGACACGGTTCATTGGGGGTTGTCAGTAGTCAGTTGTCAGTTCTCAGTCTTCAGTTATCAGTATTTCCCGTGTTCAGCCTTCGGACTGTCGGCGAATCCACACCGGGTCTCTTGCTGATCTTTTTACTGACAACTGAAAACTGATAACTGACGACTGACCACTGACAACTGACAGCCGTCAGTCAAAAAGCGTCGGGGCGGCGCCGCGTGGCACCGGCTGGCCCAGGAGTTTGTACGCCGGCTCGTTGGCCTTGCGTCCGCTCTTGGTGCGGCTGATGAAGCCCTGCTGCAAGAGATACGGCTCCACCATATCGACCAATGTGTCGACTTCCTCATTGAGCGTGGCCGAAAGCGCCTCGACGCCGACCGGCCCGCCGTGATAGTGGCGGATGATGACGGAAAGAAAATTCCGGTCCAGGTCGTCCAGGCCGCTTTCGTCCACGCCTTCGAGCCGGAGGGCCTCCCGGGCCACGGCCGAGTTGATTTCGCCCTTCGCCTTGACCTCGGCAAAGTCGCGCACGCGGCGCAGCAGCCGGTTGGCGATGCGCGGCGTGCCGCGGGCGCGGCGCGCGATTTCGCTCGAGCCGCCATCGTCAATTCTGGCGTCGAGGATGCGCGCCGACCGCACCACGATCTTCTGCAGCTCGTCCAGGTCGTAAAAATCGAGGTGATACACGAGCCCTAAGCGGTTCCGCAGCGGGGCCGAGAGGCTGCCGGCGCGCGTCGTGGCGCCGATGAGCGTGAACTTCTTGAGCGGCACGTTGATAGTCTTGGCAAACATCCCCTTGTCGACCACGAAGTCCACGCGGAAGTCTTCCATTGCGGGATAAAGGAACTCTTCGATGTTCGCAGGCAAGCGGTGGATTTCGTCGATGAAGAGGATGTCACCCTCGCCGAGATTGGTCAGGATTCCCATCAGGTCGCCCGTGCGCTCGAGCGCGGGTCCCGAGGTGATCGTGATCTTCGACCCCATGGCGTTGGCGATGATGTGCGCGAGTGTGGTCTTGCCGAGCCCGGGAGGGCCGTGGAACAACGCGTGCTCGAGCGGTTCTCCGCGCCGCCGCGCCGCCTCGAGCGCGATCTCGAGTTTCTCCACCACCTTCCTCTGCCCGATATACTCGGCGAGCGTGGGCGGACGAAGGGTCCGGTTGAAGCCCTCTTCTTCCTTCGAAATGATGTCAGGCGAAACGAGCCGTTCTCTGGACATAACGAATACAAGACCGGGAGCAGCGAATAGGGGTCGTCGAGTTGGAAACAGAAGGTCCTTTCCTTAGACCGACTCCCGGCTCCCGACTCCCGATTCCCTGTTCTGCCGTTGCTCAAACACTTTGCGCAAGAACTCCTCGACCGATTTCAAGCCCTTGTGCCGGGCGAAAATGTCCGCGACTATGCGCTGCGCCTCGGCGCGCGAATACTCGAGCTGATCGAGCACCTGCAGGGCCTCGGTCTTCAGCTCCGATGCGGGCTCGCTCTCAATCGAAAGCGGCTCTTCGCTGCGGGACAGCGCGAACTTGGCCATTTTGCCGCGCAGCTCGGTGACGATACGCTCGGCGGTTTTCGTGCCGACGCCGGGTAGTCCGGTCAGAAAGGCGGTGTCGCCGCGTTCGATGGCCTGGGCGATTTCGTTAAGTGGCTGCACGAGGCATTTGAGCGCCTTCATAAATCCCACTCCCGGCACCGTGGTAAAAGCCTCGAAGAATTCGCGGTCGAGCGGGTCGAGGAACCCGACGAGCTTCGGAGTCAGGTGCCCGCCGCCCAGGCCGCCGTCAATATAATAGATGGTATAGAGCGTCAGCGGATTGCGCCGCTCGCTCTCGGGCGCGTGACGCAGGCGCGACGCGATCCCTGAGGGAACGAACACCTCGTAGCAGAGCGCGCCCGAACGCACCAGCAGCGAGTTGCGCCGGATGCGGTCGTAAAGCACTTCGCCGGTGATTTCCGAGATCAGAGGTGCGTCCTCCTTGAAACGCGACGCGAACCGCGCCTCGGCCGCCAGCCGTTCGGCGGCCCGCGCCGCGAGTCGGCAAAGCACATGGCCACGGCCAGCGCGTCAGCGACGTCGGGAGGGTGCGGCGCGCACGCGAGCGAGAAAAAGTTCTGGACCGCGCGCTGCACCTGAGTCTTCGAGGCGTTGCCGTTGCCGGTCACCGACTGCTTGACCCGCTTGGCGGGGAAACTCACCACCGGAATGCTCGCCAGACGCGCCGCCAAGCAAATCACGCCCCGCGCGTGACCCATCAGCACGGACGTGCGGGGATAGTCCCGGTGAGTGTAGACTTCCTCCAGGCACATCGCCTGCGGGTGAAACTCTGCCATCACTTCCCGCAGTCCGTCGAAAAGCGTTTCGAGGCGGGCGGGCAGGTTGTCCCCGTGGCTTCGAGGCAAGCGGATCACGCCAGCCTCGAGAAGCCGGACATCTCCGGGACGACATTCAACCACCCCGTAACCGGTCGCATTCAGCCCGGGGTCAACGCCGATGACCCGGGTTGGACCTTTGGTAACGCTCGGACCTTTCGCACCGCTCGCCATTCGGAGCGATTGTAACGGGAAACAGGAAAATCAGTAAATAGAAACTGGGAATTAGAGCAGTTTTCAGTTCTCAGTTCGTCAGTTATCAGTAAAACCCGAAAATGGGCTTGAGGGTTTGGCGGAGGACTGACGACTGAGACCTCCCAGCTTTAGCCTTTCTTCAGGAGCTACAATTGCCGGTCTCCTGGTGTCGCTTCGCGTCAGGCGTCAAGTCTCCGACGATAAACCAATAAGAGAGCGACCCAGCGAGCAAAACAGCGGGGCCGAGCGCGAACCCAGGCAGGTACGAACCCGTGCGGCTGATCAGCCGCCCGGTGGCAAGCGGCGCAATGATGCCGGCGACGTTACCCCCAAAGTTTTCGGCTCCGGTCCAGATCCCCACCTGCTCCGGCGGCGCGCAGCACTGCAGGATGACGATGAGGTTGCCCGTGGCCAGCCCGACGAGCGATCCTCCGATCACCAGCGCGATGGCCGCCTGCGGGCTTTGGACGCGCATCGCCGGGACCAGAAACAGGCCGGTCGCGAAGGCCAGGGTGACGATGCCTTTGCGCGTGCGCGTTTCGTCCCAGCCGCGCTTGATCAGCCGGTCGGCGATCAGGCCGCCGATGGGCTCCGAGATGCCAAAGACGAAAAACGGAAGGGCAGTATAAATCCCGGCGCGCATCACGGTGAGATGACGGACCGTCACCAGATAATCCGGAAGCCAGCCGATGAGCAAGTACCAGTAATAATCGAAGCAAAAGAAGCCCAGACAAATGCCCAGAAGATTCCGGTTGAATAGGAACGCGCCGGCGCGGCCTGGACTGCGGGGCCGCGCCGGCGGAGCTACTGCTGCGGAAGGTCCCGGTGCGGAGTCTGGAGCAGACGGAGCGTTTTTGACGGAAAGCCGTGGGGGAGAAACCAGCAGCCACGGCACGAGCCACAGCAGGGCGGAGAAGCCTACGACTGCGAACGTCGTTCGCCAACCGTAATGGACCAGGAGCCACGGGATCAGCAGTCCTTCGAGGACCAGTCCGGTGCGGGTGCCGAAGTCGAAGAGTCCCGAGGGCAGCCCGCGTTCCTTGGGCGCAAAGAGAAGGCTGACGATTTTCGTCCCGCCGGGAAGGTAGATCGATTCGCCCACGCCCAACAGAATTCGGAAGGCGATCAGCGCCGCCAGTCCCTCGGCAAGGCCCGTCAGACCCTGCGCCACCGACCAGAGCGCGAAGGCGCCGGCATAGAGCCAGCGCAGGTTGAAGCGGTCCGCGCACCAGCCGATGGGAATCTGCATCGACGCGTAGGACCAGAAGAAGGACGAGAGCAGCACGCCCTTGGTGGTCGGGTCGAGGCCGAGGTCGCGCGAGATGAGCGGCAGGGCCATCGAGATCGTGGCGCGATCGAGATAGTTGATGAGCGACGCCGCAAACAACAGGCCCACAACCGCCCAGCGGCGCGCGTTCGATACGGACGCCACCGTGGCCCCGGGCCATTGAACGCCGGCCGCAGTCTTGCTTCCAGTACTCATGAGCCAACCGGGGAGCAGGGCGACGCGACCAATCTCAGGCGGCCGCGCGGATCCGTTCGATTCTGGGAATCACGAGGTGCACAATCCCGATGGCCAGTGGATGCATGACCCCGGCGATGATGAACAGCGGCACGTAGGTATGAAACCACTGTAGGACGTATCCGGCGACGCGGGCGATGATCCAGCCGCCCACGGCGCCGGCGAAGCCCCCAATCCCCACCACGGAGGCCACGTCCTTCTTGGGGAAGATGTCGGAAGCCAGCGTGAACAGGTTTGCCGACCATCCTTGGTGGGCCGATGTGGCGACGGAAATCAGTGCCAGCGCAACCCACGGGCTCTTTGAGAATACCGCGACGATCCCTGCCGGCATCAAGAAGGCGCAAACCGCCATCGCTGTCTTCCTCGAGGCGTTCAGCGACCAGCCGCGCTTGATGAGCGATCCCGAGAACCACCCTCCGGCCACGCTGCCCACGAGCGCCGTCAGGAAGGGGATGTGGCCGTATTTCACCATCATGGCCATCGACAGACCGCGCGCCTGGGTCAGATACTTGGGCAGCCAGAAAAGGTAGAACCACCAGATGGGGTCGGTCATAAACTTGGCCAGCGTGAAACCCCAGGACTGCCGAAGGCCGAGAATTTTCAGCCAGGAGATCCTCGATTCCGATTCCGGCCCTTGCTCTTCTTGGATTTGTTCGAGCTCGGCGGGAGTCAGCCACGGGTGCTTTTGGGGAAGTCGGTAGAGCAGCAGCCACAGGATGACGCATGCAAAGCCCAGGCCGCCGGTGCCGATAAACGCTGCCTGCCATCCCCAACGGCTGAACAACCAGCCCACCACCGGGTAAGCCACCACCGCGCCTATATTGGTCCCGGCGTTGAAAATGCCCGTCGCGAGCGCCCTCTCGTTCTTGGGAAACCATTCGGCGACGCCTTTGATGGAAGCGGGAAAGTTTCCCGCTTCTCCGGCGCCCAGCATGAATCTGGCGAGCTTGAACGAGGCCACGCTACGGGCCAGCGCGTGCCCCATGGTGGCGACCGACCACCAAACCATCGCCAGCGTGTAGCCGAGGCGCGTCCCCAGCCAGTCGATGACGCCGCCCGAGACGAGCATCATGACGGCGTACGCGGCCTGGAACGCCGCCACGATCCGTCCGTAATCGTCTTCCGACTAGTTGAAAAGCTTCTCCAGGTGAGGAGCGAGGATGGCGATGGTCCCACGGTCGATGTAGTTCACCGTCGAGCCCAGAAAGAGCAGCGCGCAGATGTACCAGCGCAGGTGGCGCACCTCGAATCGCTTTGGGCCTAGCGATTCAACTCGATTTGCCCGAGCTGGAATTCGTGCCATCCGCAGCAAAGTGTAAAGGTTAAAGGGTAAAGGGTGAAGTGCTGCCTTCGTAAATTCGATGACGTGATTCAAAGAGTCCCCTCACCCGGCGCTGCGCGCCACCCTCTCCCGCAAGAGGAGAGGGGATGGACTCAAGCCTTCTGCTTCTCCCGCAATGGACTCAAGCCTTCTGCTTCTCCCGCAATGGACTCAAGCCTTCTGCTTCTCCCGCAATGGACTCAAGCCTTCTCCCTCTCCCGCCAGGGAAGAGGGTATGAGCTCTCGCCGCTCTCCGCTGGCGGGAGGGTATGATCTCGCCCCTCTCCCCTGGCGGGAGAGGGGAAGGGGTGAGGGGCGACTGTCAAGGGCTCGGTTTTAGGACTGGCAGTACGTCGCCGCCGTGACGCAGCACGGCCACTCTCGCATTCGGGCCCGCCATTTCGAAGGCCTGATCCACAGCTTCCTGCGGCGTGCGGGCGTGCTTGAAGCCAAGGCGGGTCTGCGTTTCCGGCGGAATACCCGCCGACACCATGATGCCTCGCGCCCGGTCGCGGATCACACGGCCCACGTGCACCAGGTGCGCCGCAGCCACAAGATCGGTGATCTCCTTGCGCTCGACCCTGGCCCTGACCTCCGCGTACTCGTGGTATCCGAGCCGCTCGACTTCGGGATGCTCCTTGCTGACTCCGTGCGGGCAGGGTGTGACCAGGACCACGACGCCTCCCTCGCGCACCGAGAGTTCGGCGGAATAAATGCCTTTGGCGGCCTGCCACAGGTCGTAGTCTGCCGGATAAGATTCCGCAATCACGATGTCAGCGAGGCGGGGTTGAGCGACTCCGTAGATGGCCTGTGAATATTCGGCGCCTTGGCGGTGCGCGGCGACCGGGTCGCCGGCCACCACGTGGACCACGCGCGCGTGGGCGTCCATGACGACGTTGACGATGAAGCGCAGTCCCGCCTTGCGCGCGATCTCTTCCACTTCCAGGCGCACGGGGTTTTCGGCAATGCCCAGGATTTCTCTTCCGGGGTAGAGCGCGCTCATCCAGTGCGTGTAACCCGTGACGGCGGGACCGGAGACGCCGGGCTGGACGATGGTCGCCCCTCCCGTATAGCCCATCACGCGGTGCGGCACGATCTGGCCCACTCCGATCACCACGTCCGCTTCGCCCAGCAGCCGGTTGAGGCGGACAGGCGTGCCGTCGCGTGTCGTCCCCAGGTCTATCAGGTTCTCTTCCTGCCGCCAGTGATGGATGAAGACAGGATACTGGCGCGGGATTTCGCGTCCGAGCTTCTTCTCCACTTCGCGCTCGCTCATGCGCGAGTGGGTCCCCGAGGCGATCAGGATTTTGGTGCGCTCCGGGCCGCAGCCGCGGGCGTCGAGTCGTCGGAAAACGGCCGGAAGCAGCGCCCAGGCCGGGGTCTGCCGGGTGATGTCGTCTACGAGGACCAACACGTGCGTCTGGGCTGACACGAATTCCTCGACTGGCGGCGAACCGATTGGATGATCGAGCGCTTCTTCGGCCAGCTCGGCAGCGGGACGCGAGGGCTCAAGCGCGCGGGGCTCGAGGCAGGCCATGAGGTTCGAGTCGGGAATCTCGAATGGGGAAACGTCAGCGTACGAGAGCGGAATCCTCATGGCGTGTAATGATGAATGATGAATGATGAACGATGAACGAAGAGGGCCATTTGTTCAATTCATCGTTCATCGTTGTTCTTTCACCCACGCGTGCCTTGGATCGTCGGCCCAGGCGCCGTAGCGTCGTTCTTCCCCGGCCAGCACCCACGCATAGTGCAGCTCGTATCCGGGCGCGGCGACGACGGGATGGTAGCCCTTGGGCAGGAGCACGGTGTCGCCGTCTTCGACCACAAAGACGGTCGAGAAGCGGTCGGGGTCGTCGGGCGCGGTGTAGGTCCAGATGAACCCGTAACCCTGGGCGGGCCGGACGCGGAAGAAGTAGACCTCCTCGAGCACGGCCTCCTGGGGAGGGTTCGAGCGGTCGTGTTTGTGCGGCGGATAGCTTGACCAGTTGCCGGGCGGATTCAGCGTCTCGCCGGCGAGCAGACGCTCGGCGGGTGTGTTCTCGGCGAGCGCGGAATAGACGGTGCGCTGCCAGTTGCCGCGTCCGATCTGACGCGCGACGACCGCCGGACCTTCCAGTAACGCGGGCGAGGCGTTTGTGGCATTGGACGGCGCCGAGAAGACGCCTAAGTCGAGGCCGCCCGACTGCGAGGCGATCTCGTAGGTGGACTGCGGCGGAATGTAGAGCATCACTGGCGGCCCGGAGAACACGTCGGCACGGCTGCCAACGCTCAAGAAGTCTTGTTTCTTCCCGGCTGCCTGACGAGCCGCAGACCCGCGAGCCGGGTCCGCGTTACCGGCGCTCTCGATCGACACAGAGGCCGTTCCCGAAAAGATGTCGAGCACGCATTCGCGCGGTCCGGTGACGCGGGAATGCTTCTCGCCCTTGTTCAACCGCAGCCGGGCGAAATCGAGGAAGCGCAACGTCCCGGGCCGCACGATCTCCTGGTAGTTGCCGTCTGGACGAGCTTTGATATGGCGTTCCATGAGGACTCCAGGGTGTGAAATTGGCCGGGGTTGATTATACGACAGACGCCGTGATGTTCTGCACGGTGCTGTAGCGGCGGTCATAGACCGCCGCTACAAAAAGTCAAATTGGCCCATTACCGGAAGTCTGTTGACAATTTTGATAATCCGAGGTATACGTTACCACTTAGACCAACCGGCAGACGATTCTGAATATCCGTACGCAATTGCGTAGCTGACTATATTGATATCCATATTTAGCCGCGCCACAAGCCGCGACAGGGGGGACGCAATAATCGAGACAATCAGCGTTTTCAGCGGCTTTAGGTCGGAAGAGATTGGAACCATAATTGCTGCTCCCCAACCTATTGGCGGTCGGAGAGAAAAGCGGTTCGCTTGGACAGCTTTCCCGAGCTCTATGACACCTACGTTCGCTTTCTCCCGGGCCTCCAACACTAGTTCCAAGTCAAGTGGTCGGCGAAGACTGCAGCGGCAGCGATCGGCTAGCAGGTCGGACGAAAATGAGCGGGTTGGCCGCATCGAGCGGAAGGACCCAAGCTAGTCGTCAGTCCGTGATGTGATCAGTCCATGATGTGAGAGGCTACGCGAATCCGAGACGCTTGAGACAGGGGGAGAGATGAAAAAGCACAAACCGTTGAGCTCGATACTTCTGGCCCTCGCAGCGCTGTTTATTTCCAGCCTGGCGCGCGCGCAAACGGCATCCGTGACTGGGACGATAACGGACGCGAGCGGAGCCGTGATTCCCGGGGCGACCGTAAAGGCGCAAAACTCCGGCACGGGGGCCGAGCGCGCTGTGACCGCTGGCGACACGGGAGTATACCGGATCCCCAATCTTCAGCCCGGACACTACGTCATCTCCGTGGAGAACGAAGGCTTCGCCACTTTTCGGGTCACCAATGTCGAGCTGACGGTGGACCAGGTGCTGACCTTGGACGCAAGGCTCGAAGTAAGCCAGAGTCACGCGACCGTCGAGGTCAACGCTCAGGCGGTGGCGCCAGTCAATCTGGATAACGCAGCCATCAGCAACGTGGTTGATTCGCGCCGCATGACCGATCTGCCTCTCATCCTGCGCGACCCCTATCAACTCATCCTGCTCAGCCCGGGCGTGATTCAGAGTAATACGTACCTGGGCGGCTTTTCCGTCACGCGCGAGCGCAACAACAACTTCCTGCTGGACGGTGTGGATAATAACGACACGGACGTGCCGGGCATCGCGGGCGGCTTGAACCCGCTCAATCCGGACTCGACGCAGGAATTTCGCGTCATTACCAATAATTTCTCGCCCGAGTTCGGCCGCAACAACGGCGCCGTTATTGACGTGCTGACGAAGAGCGGCACGAACGCGGTCCACGGCGACGCCTACTGGTTCGGGCGATACAACGCTCTGGGCGCTCGCGACTTCTTCAATCACCTGCCGGACACACCGAAAGATCCATACGTACGCAACGACTTCGGCGGGTCGCTCGGGGGACCGATTCGCAAGGACAAGACTTTCTGGTTCGGGAACTACGAAGGCCAGCGGTTCGTCACGGCTCGGACAAGCACCAGCGTCGTGCCGAATCAGGCCTTCCGGACTGGAGTCTTTACCGCAACCGAGATCGACAGCACCGGCCAGCCTGTCACGCGTAATATTGACGTCAGCTCCCCTACTGCCGCTAACAACCGCTATGGACTGCCGCTTGATCCGACCGTTAAGGACATTTTCGCTCTGTATCCGTCACCCAACGGTTCGGCTGTGGACAACGCCGCTGGCTTCTTGTTTTTCCCGACTTTGTCCCGCACCACGCAGGACACCCTGGCCATCAAGCTTGACCACCACCTGACGAACAATCACACGCTCAGTGGCCGTTACGCCTTCGCCCGGTTCAGGGACCCCGACGCCTTCCACGACGATATCCTCCCTGGTGGTCTGGGCGCAACGGCCACCTACCAGCGCACCCAGAATCTCGGGCTCGATCTCACTTCTGCTTTGAGGCCAACCCTGGTCAACGATCTGCGCTTTGGCGGCAACCGGACGAACCTGCAGTTCAACTGTACCGGGACCAAGACTTTTGACAGTTTCGGCGGCGTGGACAGTCTCGGCCGCGGCCCTGACTATTTTCTAGCGGGCGTTTCAGGCTTTGGGTGCCTGACTCTCGGCGAGGCTAACGGCGAGGCGCGCTTTACTGGCACCTACCAAGTCCTGGATGGCCTCACTTGGGTGAAGAATACACACACCTTCAAGTTCGGTGGGGAATTCCGTGACGTCTATTCAAACTCCTTTGACGATTTTGGCTCCCGCACCGGACTTTCTTTCGCACCCTTCTTCTTCGGCGCCCTGCCGTTGCAGAACCTGCCCCCGGCATTGCTGGGCGACCAGCTGCTTGAAGACGAGGTATCAACGCTCTTCGGCTTGGTTGACACGCAGAGTCAGAGCCAGTTCTTTGACTCGAAGGGCGCGCGCAACGGGGACGACTTGCGAGGGTTCCGGCAACGCGAGTACGCCTTTTACGGCTGGGATGTATGGAAGGTTAAGCCGAACTTAACCTTCAATTACGGCTTGCGTTGGGAACACAACGGCGTGCCGTTTGAGGTCCACAATAACCTTTCGAATCTCTTCGTGGACCCAAGCGGCCCCGCCCCTTTTACCTTCACCACCGTCGGACCCGGTGCCGCACGCTCGCTTTATGACAACGAGTACAAGAACTTCGAGCCTCGGGTGGGCCTGGCCTGGGACCCTTTTAAGAATGGTAAGACGTCAATCCGGGCAGGCTACGGCATCTACCACGACCGTGTCTTCGGCAACCTGTTCGGCAACGCTCGTGGCAATCCACCCTTCACAGAAACCTTCGTCGCCTACCCGATCATTACGAGTCAGCCGACGGTGACCGGCTTGGCCGCCCCCACAAGCATGACGCCCAGCGCCACCGTGATCAATCCGGATTTTACCTTCACTTTCCCCATCGAGCCGGTTCTTTTTGACTCCAAGTTCCACACTCCGCTAAGCCAGAACTGGAACTTTGGTATCCAGCGGCAACTCACGAGCTCGCTGAACCTGGAAGTAGACTATGTAGGCGTCAAGGGGGAGCGGCTCTTCCGGGAAGTGGACGGCAATCCACCGCAGCCCGGTTTAGTGTCACAGTTGGAAACTTACTGCAAGGATCCCAACAATGCTTTCGGGTGCGTTGATACACCGACGTCTTCGACGCTTATCGGCGGCCTGCTCTGGTATGGGGCGGAGTACGGGTATCTGCCTTTCGACGCCACGAACAATAACGCCTTCGCTGCCGGTCCAGGGACTTACACAATAAAGTCCATTGCCGCATCGACCTATCACAGCCTGCAAGTCAATCTGACCCAACGATTCTCGCATGGCGTTCAAATTCAAACAGCGTACACGTGGGCGCATTCCATTGACAACGGGTCAGACCCCCTGGCGCCGGCCGCTAACAACCGCGGTCTACCGCGGAACTCCTTTAACCTGCAGGCCGAGCGCGGCAACTCCGACTTCGACGTCCGCCAGCGCGCCGTGATCAATTTCATCTACCAGCCCAACCTCGGGCGAGGCCGCGGGAGGCTGAACTCAGGCGCGGTGGGCCGTGCCCTGGAAGGCTGGCAGATTTCCGGCGTTACCGTCCTTCAGACCGGCTTGCCGTACGATATTTTCGGCAACCGCGACAGCCAGCACACGGGACTCTCCGACCGGGCTACGATCATCGGACCTAAGACGATTCCTTCGGGCAAAGGAGCCACGCAGACGGGTCCGGCGCTGAGCTCCTTCGAGCAGACACCGTACGACTTCGCATCCAACCTGACCCGGAACCAATTCTTCGGGCCGGGCATCGACAACTGGAACGTTAACCTCTCGAAGGTTACGGCCATCAGGGAGCGTCTGAAGCTGGAGCTCCGGTTTGAGTTCTACGACTTGTTCAACCGGGTGCAGTTCGGCCAACCCGACAACCTGATTCAGGACAGGCTGAGCTTCGGTCAATCCTTTACGCAGATCGGCCAGGCGGATGGAACGACCGGAGCGCGGCAAATACAATTCGGGGCGAAACTGATCTTCTAATGTCCTGGCGCCTAACACTTGACAGTCTCGAGACGACGGGCTTCCGCCGGGAACAAACCGCCTGCCCCCCCTCACCCCCGGCCCCTCTCCCTGAGAGAGGGGAGAGTTAACTCCAACGGGTGTCGCCCTCTCCCTTGGGGAGAGGGTGGCGCGAAGCGCCGGGTGAGGGGCCTCTCTCAGCGGGGCGCTCGGCTATTCCGGGAAGGCAAATCGCAGCTCCTGCCCCATCTCAAACACCGGCTTCTTGCGCTTACGGATGAGGGCCGTGTCCTCTGAGAGCGCGGTGACGAGCAGCGGCATGGCGATGGTCGAATCGCAGTGCACGTCGACCACGCTGGCGTCGTGGGCGATTTTCCCCCAGCTTTGCGATTCTGCAAACGTGCAGCCCGAGAGTCCCCCCCAGTGCGGGGCGTCGGTGACGACCTGCAAGGCGTACTTGTGGCCGTGGTGGGACGCGCGCATGAAGGTCGCGGTGACTTCGGTCTGGTTGACGAAGTTTTTGGGGGTGCCCCCGCCGAAGTAAATCACCCCGGTCTCGGGTGATTCGGCAGCGAGCCTGGCGGTTTCCAGCACGTCGCCGACCACGTCAAACGTGAACCTGTTCTTCCCCAGGAAACGGTTCTCGGCGATCCCGATGCCGATCGAGGAGTCTCCGACGGCGGGGCAGTAGAGCGGGACCCCGGCTTTGTACGCCGCGGTTACAATGCCATCTTCCTTGGCGCGCCCGGAGAGTTCCTTACCCAGCAGATTCAGAAACTCCCGAGTCGTATAGGGCCGCGATTGGTCGAGCGTGGCCGCGAACTGGCCAATCATGGCGTCGGCCTCGCGAAACTCTTCCTCGTCGGCCAGCGTGTCGTACATGCGGTCGATCAGGTTCTTCTGCAACAGCACGTCGTCGATCTCGGGAGAGCACTGGAAGTGGAAGCGTCCCAGGGTCTCGTGGATGTCGTGAAAAAAGTTGGCGCCGGTCGAGGT
>QHZK01000342.1 GCA_003224635.1 Acidobacteriota bacterium
CGAGCGTCAAGAGCACAGCGCTGTTCTCCTGGTCTGGTTCACCAGTCCAATCTATTTCAAGTCAGGGCGGATGTAAAGAGCCAAGTCAGCCAATCGGCGTACAGGCCAAACTCAGAACGGGCAAAACGACAGAAAGTACGCGCCAAGCCGCAACGCCAGCTGGCGAGCCTGCCCTGAGCGAAGCGAACGGGACGCCTGCGCTCCCACTTCATCATTCAGCGTTCATCGTTCATAATTTATCGACGAAGGTCGCTATGAGGTGGTGTTCAGCTATCACCGTGTCCGCCAGATTCTTAGCCCTCGCGACTGTTGCGATCGCAGCGCCAGCGGGCGTTGTGTCGAGGCAGACCGCGCAATCGGCGGCGAAGGGTCGAGCCCTGTTGGCGTCCTCCGCCCTCATCAGAATCCCGGAGCAAAATGCGCCCGAGACTGCTGTGGCAGGGGGCGAGAAAAAGGGAAACACGGAGGTCAAGGGCTACGCGCTGCCGCCCGAGAAATACCGGCAGGCTATCGACTATTCGCGGGCGCAGTACCGGCTCTATTTCGGTCGCGTGCTCTACGAACTCGTGGTTTTGCTGGCCGTGCTCGGCTGGCGATTGGCGCCCCGTCTGCGAAGCCTGGCCGAGCGGGCATCGTCGCGCCGGTCCGTCCAGGTGCTGGTCTTCGCGCCGCTGATGCTTCTGGTTCTGGGCGTGATCGAGTTGCCGCTCGAAATCTATGGCCACCGGCTCTCGCTCGACTACCAGCAGTCCGTGCAGACCTGGGGATCGTGGTCGTGGGACTGCACCAAAGGTCAGATGGTCGAGATCGTGGGCGGCGTCTTCCTGGTCTGGGTCCTGTACGAGACCATCCTCCGGAGTCCCAGACGTTGGTGGGTTTGGTTCTGGGTGGCGTCGATCCCCATCACGGTGTTTGTGGTGTTTGTCGCGCCGATGGCCGTTGATCCGCTCTTTTACAGATTCGAGCCGCTGGCGGAGACGCAGCCGGCTCTGGTTAACCAAATCGGCAAAGCCGTCGAGCGTGCCGGGATGCGCATTCCTGCCGATCGCATGTTCGAGATGAAGGCGAGCGAGAAACTGAAATCGGTGAACGCGTACGTGACCGGCATCGGCGCCTCGAAGCGGGTCGTGGTGTGGGACACGACCATTTCCAAAATGACCGTTCCAGAGACCCTATCCGTCTTCGGACACGAGATGGGCCACTACGTCCTGGGGCACGTCCCCCAGGGAATCACCTTCTTTGTCGCTGTCCTTTTTGTCTGTCTCTACCTGGGCTCTCGGGGACTCGAGTGGGCGCTCGGTCACTGGGGCGCACGGTGGGAGGTCCGCGGCGCGAACGACTGGGCCTCACTCCCCGTTCTGCTGCTCCTCTTCACCCTGCTCTCGTTCTTCGCCTCGCCGATCATCAACGGCTTCAGCCGGTATCAGGAGCACCAGGCCGATGTCTACGGACTGGAGGTCATACACGGCATCGTGCCGGATTCGCAGCAGGTGACGGCGCGATCGTTTCAGGTCCTCGGCGAAATTGACTTGGCCGATCCCAGCCCAAGTCCATTCATCAAGTTCTGGCTCTACAGCCACCCGCCGCTGGGCGAGCGCATCGCCTTCGCGCTCCATTATGACCCTTGGTCGAAGGGCCAGCAGCCGGAATTCGTGAAACAGTGACGACGGCGCTGTAGCGGTCCGCGTGTGTGCTACTATCGCAGGTTTGGATAACCGCGTCTTGTTGTTGCGGTCGCGCAGGGAGTGAACGTGCTCAGAATCGGAATCGTCGGCCTCGCGCAGGTCGGCAAGACGACGCTGTTTCATATCTTGACGCGCGCCCACGGCACCGCGCTCGCGTCCGGGAAGCCCGAGGCGCACGTGGGCGTGGTGCGCGTGCCTGACGCGCGACTCGACCGCCTGGCCGAGATGTACAAGCCCAAAAAAGTGGTTCACGCGAGCGTCGAATATGTGGACACGCCAGGCAGCGTGATCGACCTGGCGCGAACAGGCTCCCAGGCAGCCGCGCTGCGCGAGGTCAACGCCCTCGCCCACGTCGTGCGCGCCTTTGAGAACCCTCTGGTCCCGGCGCCGGGCGGCTCCGTGAACCCGCGGCGTGACATCGAGAACGTCGAGATCGAGCTGATCCTTTCCGACCTCAGCGTGATCGAGAAGCGGCTCGAGCGCCTCGAAAAAGACATCAAGAAGCAGAAGAATCCGGCGCTCGACAAAGAGTACCGGGCGCTCGAAATCTCGAAGCAGGCGCTCGAGAACCAGACGCCGCTGCGCGAAGCGCCTCTGGCCCAAGACGACGAGCGCGCCATCCGCGGTTTCACGTTTCTTTCCTTGAAGCCCCTGCTTTACGTCCTGAACCTGAGCGAAAAGGATGCGGCGCGCGCCGACGCCGCCGACGAGTTTGCCCGCGAAGCGGGGCTGAGGCAGCGGCCCCGGACTGCGGTGACGGCGATCTCGGGCCAGGTCGAAGCGGAACTCGCGGAACTCGGGGACGCCGAGGCCGCCGAGTTTCTGGCCAGCTACGGACTGAAGGAGTCGGCCATCGCCCGCCTGATTCGCGCCAGCTACCAGCTCCTGGGCCTCATCTCCTTCTTCACGGTCGGCGAAGACGAGTGCCGGGCCTGGACGCTGCGCTCCGGCTCGACGGCGCTGGACGCGGCGGGAGAAATTCACAGCGACATCCAGCGAGGGTTCATCCGCGCCGAGGTGGTGAAGTACGAGGACCTGATCGCCGCCGGCAGCCTCGCCGAAGCGCGAACTCGCGCCCTGCTCCGCCTCGAAGGCAAGGAATACAAGGTTGAGGACGGTGAGGTGGTCCATTTCCGGCACTCGGGATAAAGCAGAAGTCAGAAGCTAGAAGTTAGAAGCTAGAAGTCAGAAGCCAGAGTGAAAGACTCTTCTGACTTCTAGCTTCTAACTTCTAGCTCCTGACTCCTGACTTCTGATTTGCCCATGTCCCCCCTCTCGATCAGCCTCGCGCTCGGGGTCCTTGCGGGCCTCGCCAACCTTCTGGGCGGGATGATTGTCACCGCGCGCCCGTGGAGCCGCACCTTCCTCGCCTACTTTATCGCCTTGGGCTCCGGTTTCATGCTGGCCACGGCGCTTACCGAAATGATTCCCGAGGGCCTGCATCTCGAGCCCTTCCGGGCGCCGCTGTTGATCCTGGTGGGCTACTTCATCGTGCACTTCTTCGAGCACTCCTGGCCGGCGCACTTCCATTTCGGCGAGGAAACGCACCCGGACGAGTTCCTGAATCCGCGCGTGGCCTACACGGCATTGGGCGGCCTCCTGATCCACACTTTTTTCGACGGCGTTGCCATCGTCTCGGGCTTCCTGATTTCCACCTGGCTGGGCACGGTCATTTTCGGCGCGGTCATTCTGCATAATATTCCCGAAGGCTTCACCATGGCCTCGATCATGACGGCGGCCCAAAAGCGCCGCCGCGCAGGCCTCTGGGCGGTCGTGGCTCTGGGCATCTCGAGGATCGCGGGCATCCTGACGATGGCGGCCACCCATCGTTTTGTGAACTATGGCCTGGCTGTCTCAGGAGGCGTCACGCTGTACGTGGCTGCGTCGGACCTGATCCCCGAGGTGAACAAAATGCGCGGACCGCGCGCGGCCCTGGCCGTCGCGGTCGGAGTAGGTCTGGTGGTCCTGCTGCGGCGGCTGTTTCTGGGCCACGCGGCGCCGTGACTCAAGCTATCAGCCATCAGCACTCAGCCTTCAGCTTTCAGCAAGTCTGAAGAGAGATGACATGCTGACGGCCGACGGCTGATTGCTGACGGCTTGTTCTCGCATGTACTCCGAAAAAGTCCTCGACCACTACCGCCACCCGCGCAACCTCGGCGAGATTGCGGACGCGACGGCTGCGGTCGAGACCACGAATCCGGTCTGTGGCGACCTGCTCAAGCTATGGGCTGTCGAGCGGGACGGCTGCATCGCTGACGTAAAGTTCAAAGTCACAGGCTGCATCCCGGCCGTGGCCTGCGCCTCCTGGCTGACGGAGATGATGACAGGGAAGTCTGTGGACGAGCTTCGGGGCGTCACGCCGGCCGAGATCGAAGCGGCGCTCGATGGATTGCCTTCAGCTTCGAGGCACGCCAGTGTCCTTGCCTCGGACGGACTCAAGCGGTTGCTTCAGGCGCTGGAGAGTTGACCGACTCGCCGCCCGTGGGCCTGCCTGTCGCCAGTTCAGACGCGCAGTTCGGGCAGTAACGAGCGTCCGGTTGTACTTCGCGCTTGCACTGGGGGCAGGCGGGACGCAGATTACACTGGCAACTTGGGCAGTAATTGAAGCGGGCGCTGACGGTCGCGCCGCACTGGGGACAGTTGTAAGGCAGAGGTTCGCGCACCAGAAAATAAACGACCATCCCGATGAGGTAAGGCACGAGAATGACGAGGAGCGTCCAGAGTGTCGAGTTCATGCCCCGACGCTTCGCATCGCGGTTGACGTACACAAGCAGGAGCAACAACACGTCCACGGCGCACGCTATTCCAAGCGCCGCGAGCATGATGAGTGGGAGTGGGTCACCCGGCTTGACCGCGTGCGCCGTAATGGCTATCACCTGGCCCGCCACCTGCAGCGCAATCGCCAGGTAGACCGCCGCGCGTGGAATGACACGGATTTCATTCGCAAACCGGAATTCTTCCCTGGTCATGCGCCAGCGAATAGTACGCATCTGCTCCGAAAATTGCCTCTCGTTCTCCATGGCCTGAGCCTCTTTTCCATTCTTAGCTGTTCGAGCGGGGCAGCGTTGCCGAGCTCGCTTCTTCATCGACCGCGCGCGACTTGTGCCACGCCACGACGGCGGCCGCGACGCCAGCTGGCAGCGCCCACCACATCACGAACCCAATCTGCCAGACAAGGCTCGGCAGCCCAGCCTGCTCGCCCAACCACGCGAAGGCGCGCCAGACGAAGGGGGCGCTCGCAACGCCCAATATCCATGAGAGCGCGCACGATATCCAGAGCGCCCACGTCCGGTGCTGTTCCTCGTGGAGTTCCTGGGCGCGAAGGTAAACCTTCAGCCGTGTTCGATTGACCAGAGAAGCATCGATAGGCACGGAAAGCGAGCGCAATGACCCGAGCGCCCTCTCCGTCGAGCGGGCAAGCGCGGCACATCGGCCGCAAGCTTCGACGTGCGCGTCGAGCCAAGCCTGATCCCTGGGCGAGATGCCCTCCACGCGGGACGCGCTGATCAGGCGCTGTGCTCGTTCGTGGTTCGCGTCGCTCACGACTTGGGTTCCTCCAGCAATTCCCTTAGTGCGTTCAAGCCCCGGTAGACGCGCGACTTCACCGTGGAAAGCGGCGCCCC
>QHZK01000343.1 GCA_003224635.1 Acidobacteriota bacterium
TCGATCGGCTTGTTCTATGATTTCATCGGCGACCCCGAAGTGAAGATGATCGGCGTCGAGGCCGGAGGCAGGGGCGCCAAGCTGGGCGAGCACGCGGCGCGCTTCTCGGGCGGCAGTCCGGGAGTGCTTCACGGCACCTACACCTTCGTTCTTCAGACCGAAGACGGCTTGATTTCGAACACACATTCGATTTCAGCCGGGCTCGATTATCCTGCCGTGGGGCCGGAACACGCGGCGCTGTATCGGCAGGGCCGGGTGGAGTATACGCGCGTGAGTGACGAGGAGGCGCTCGAGGCGGCCCGGGTGCTGGCTCGCACGGAGGGCATCATCCCGGCGCTCGAACCCGCGCACGCCCTGGCCGAAGTCTTGAAGCGCGCGCCGAAGATGCGGCGCGAGGAAATCGTCGTGGTCAACCTGTCGGGGCGCGGCGACAAGGACTTGGGGATTTTTCAGTCGGCGGGAATCCTTTAACTCGCATGATGGTGACTCGCATTACGGCGTTTCTGAAGGGCGGAGGCCAAGGAGCTCAAAACTGTCGGACTGAGGCTGTTGAAAGTGTATACTGTGAAGTGTATACTTTTCTTCGTGAGGATGGGATGGTGGTCACGGCTAAACAGCTACGGCTTAAAACCTCAGAGGTCCTCAAGAAAGTCCAGCAGGTTGGCAGTATCACGATAACGCTGCGCGGTAAGCCGGTAGCGAAACTGACTGCTCTTGATGGCAAAAAGCCTATGCGCGCTCGAGACCATCCCGCCTTCGGTATGTGGGCAGATCGAGAAGACATGAAAGATGTTCATGCCTGGCTCAAGAAGATTAGAACTCCTCGGTATCTGCGTTGATCTTCGACAGCAGCATCTTGATCTGGATGCTGAAGAGGCACGTCGCGGAGGTTAAGCTGACCTAGCGTGCCATGGGCGAGCGAAAAATTGCCGCGCTTGCGTCAGAGTTGATGACAGTAACCGCGAAACAGCTTCGTCTCAAAACGTCCGAGGTGCTTAAGAGCGTTGCACGGGGGGGCTCGGTAACCGTCACGCTCCGGGGCAAGCCCGTGGCGAAGCTCGTCTCACTGGAGGAAACGAAAGAAAGGAAGCTGACCGATTTCGCCGCTTTCGGGATGTGGGCGGGCCGCAAGGATATGGAAGACCCTGTTGCGTGGGTGAGAAGGATCCGGAAACCACGGTATCGTCTACATTGATCTTCGACACCGATATTCTAGTTTCGTACACGAAGAAGCATGCTGGGGCTCTAAAAGTCCTGGCGAGAGTCCCCCTGGCTGAACGCCGCATTTCCGTCATCTCCTGTCTCGAGCTGATGCACGGCTGCCGGGATGCTCGGGAACTGAGGGACGCGAACGAATTTCTGGCGGAGGCCTTTGTTGAAGTCCTTCCGCTGACGCCGCAGATTTGCGACTCGGCCCGGCTTTTGATGAAAAGGTACGTCCTCTCTCGGAAGCCCGACCCGCACGACACGCTGATTGCGTCCACCGCACTGGCGGCCGGGGAGGTCTTAGCTACGGGCAATATCAAACACTTTGATTTCGTGCCCGGACTCGTTCTCAGCGCCTTTCAGCCCTAGCCGACTGAAAGGGAGAATTTCTTTATGGGTGACCAGGGACAACTGATCCCGCCGACGCAACAGATTCCCGTCAACATCGAAGACGAGATGCGGAAGTCGTATCTCGACTACGCGATGAGCGTGATCATCGGGCGGGCGCTGCCCGAGGTCCGCGACGGCTTGAAGCCCGTGCATCGCCGCATCCTCTACGCCATGTACAAAGAGGGGCACACCTCGGACAAGCGCTACGTGAAGTGCGCGGCGGTGGTGGGCGAGGTGATCAAGAAGTATCACCCGCACGGCGACACGGCGCTCTATGACACGCTGGTGCGCATGGCGCAGGACTTTAACATGCGCTATCCCTTGATCGACGGGCAGGGGAACTTCGGTTCGGTGGACGGCGACCCTGCGGCGGCCTACCGGTACACGGAGTGCCGGCTGACGCGCCTGGCGGAAGAACTCCTGGCCGACATCGAGAAGGACACGGTGGACTTCGTTCCCAACTTCGATGAGTCCACGGAGGAGCCGACCGTCCTGCCGACCAAGGTTCCGAACCTGCTGATCAACGGCTCGGACGGCATCGCCGTCGGCATGGCCACCAAGATTCCCCCGCACAATTTGACGGAAATCATCGACGCGACGATCCTCCTCATCAACAAGCCCGGCGCGACGATTGACGAAGTCCTGTCGGTGGTCCCCGGGCCGGACTTCCCCACCGGCGCCTACCTTTACGGCAAGAGCGGCATCAAGGCCGCCTATGAGACCGGGCGGGGCCAGTTCACCATGCGCGCCAAAGCGGCCATCGAGCGGCCCGCCAAGGAAAAGCAGCAAATCGTAATAACCGAGATCCCGTACCAGGTCAACAAGGCCAAGACCATCGAGCGCATCGCCCAATTGGTGCAGGAGAAGAAGCTCGAGGGCATCTCGGACATGCGTGACGAGTCCGACCGCGACGGCATGCGCATCGTCATCGAGCTCAAGCGCGGCGAGCAGCCCGAGGTGCTCTTGAACAACCTCTACAAGCACACCCAGCTCCAGGAAAACTTCGGCATGATCATGCTGGCCATCGTCAACGGCCAGCCGCGCACGCTGCCGCTGACCGAGGCGATCCAGCTCTTCATCGATCACCGGGTGACCGTGGTGCGTCGGCGCACCGCTTACGAGCTCCGCAAGGCGCAGGAGCGCGCCCACATCCTGGAAGGCTTCATGAAGGCGCTCTCGCAGCTCGACGCCATCATCAAGCTGATTCGAGGCTCGAAGGAGCCCAAGGAAGCGCGCGCCGGCCTGATGACGCGTTTCGACTTCACCGAGCGGCAGGCGCAGGCCATCCTCGAGCTCCAGTTGCAGCGCCTGACCGCGCTCGAGCGCGACAAGATCCAGCAGGAGTACGACGACCTGCAGAAGAAGATCGCCGGGTACAAGGAAATCCTGGCGAGCGAGAAGGTCTTGAAAAAGGTGATCGTCGACGAGCTCAAGCAGGTGCAAAAGGAATACGGCGACGCGCGCAAAACGGAGATTATCGAGGAGCAGGCGGAAATCAAGCTCGAAGACCTGATCGCCGACGAAGACGCGGTGATCACGGTGTCGCACTCCGGGTACCTGAAGCGCACGCCGCTGACGGCCTACCGGCAGCAGGGCCGCGGGGGCAAGGGTCGGCTCGGCATGAAGACGCGCGAGGAGGATTTCGTCGAGCACCTTTTCATCGCCTCCACGCACAGCTACATTCTGGTGCTCACGCACACCGGGAAACTCCATTGGCTTAAAGTGTACGAAATCCCCGACGTAGGCGCGGCGGGCCGGGGCAAGCACATCCTGAACCTGGTCAACCTGGCTTCGGGCGAAAAGGTGGCCGCGGTCATGGTGGTGAAGGAGTTGCCCGATGAGCGCAAGGACGTGACCGTGGAGGGTGAGACCTACGCCGCCGAAGGTTACGTGGTCCTGGTCACGCGCCTTGGGGTGATTAAGAAGACGCGCCTGGCCGAGTTCTCGAACCCCACTGCGCGCGGCATCGTCGCCATGAAGATCGAAGAGGGAGACGAGCTGATCGCCGCCAAACTCACCACGGGCCGCGACACCATTTTCCTTGCCACCCACGAAGGCATGGCCATCCGCTTTCCGGAAAGCGACGTGCGCGACATGGGGCGCGCCGCTTACGGCGTTAACGCCATGGACCTCGAGGAAGGCGACTACATCGTGGGCATGGAGATTGTGGGCGGGGAGGAGTTGATCCTCTCCGTGACCGAGAAGGGTTTCGGCAAGCGGACGCCGATCGCCGAATACCGGGTGCAATCCCGCGCGGGCAAAGGCGTCATCAACGTAAAGACCACGGAGCGCAACGGGAAAGTGGTCGGCGTGTTGAGCGTCACGGAGGACTCGGAGGTCATGCTCATCAGCCAGCAGGGTAAGATCGCCCGGCTGGACGCCGGCAAGATTCGCGAGTCGGGCCGCTCGGCGCAGGGCGTCAAGCTGCTGGCCCTGGAAGAAGGCGACCAGGTGGCCGCCGCCTGCCTGGTCAGCGAAACCGGCGGCAACGGCGGTCCCGCCGCCACTGTCCAATGATGGGATCGGGTCCTGGATGCCGACGATTCTTTTGGTGCGTGGCTGGCGGTTGTTCTTCTACTCCAACGAGGGCAAGGAGCCCCTACATGTCCACGCTCAAAAGGCGGAGTGCGAATGCAAGTACTGGCTTCAGCCCGGGACAGATTGAAGAGGCCTGGTCTTACAACCTCAGCCCGGCTCTTCGACGCGAGGTGAGGAAAATTATCTTCGAGCATTTCGACCTGATTTGTGAAGAATGGGGGAGGAGGCGCGAGGCGTGAAGGCGACCGAGCCGCTGACGGCAAAGAGAATCAAGCCTGTCCGTGAGGGGCTGATCGTTGCACTTACGGACCGAGAAGTTTGTATTCCCTGGGAGCGCTGCTCGCCGCGACTAGCCGCGGCCGCCGAAGAGCAGCGTTTGGCGGCCGAGCTCTCGCCGGGCGGATATGGAATCCATTGGCCCCTGCTCGACGAGGACCTCTCGATCGGCGGCTTGCTGGCA
>QHZK01000344.1 GCA_003224635.1 Acidobacteriota bacterium
TCGAGCCTGGCCCACGTGCACGCGATCATCTTGAGGCACGATCTCAACGGAATCCCGGCATATCAATTGCTCGTGAGCCGGGAATACGGCGAGAGCGTATGGGAGTCCGTGCTGCACGCGGGCCACGAATTTCATCTCGAACCTTTTGGACTGCAGGCTCACCAATTGCTAAAGGCGTGAACGCCGCCATGCAACTGTTCAAGAAAGAACGGATGTGGCGCAAGTGCGATCTGAAGCCGAGCTACGACGTGGTGATCGTAGGAGCGGGGGTGCACGGACTCGCCACCGCATACTACCTGGGTTCACGGCACGGCGTCCGCAGCGTGGCGCTGCTCGAAAAGGCTTACTTGGGAAGCGGCAACAGCGGGCGTAATACTGCCATCATTCGGTCGAACTATCGCACACCCGAAGGCATTCCCTTTTACCAGGCCTCCGTAAAGCTCTACGAAGAGCTGGCGCGTGAGCTGGGATGGAACATGTTGTTCAGCCAATGCGGCCACCTGACGCTGGGGCATACGGACTCCGCGGTGAACGGGTTGCGGGTGCGCGCCGAAAACAACCAGGTCCTCGGAGTAGATAGCCGGATGATTTTTCCTGACGAAATTCGCCGGCTGGTCCCGGCGATGGAGCTCAGCGATCGGCCGCGTTTCCCCATCCTGGCCGCTCTGTACCATCCGCCCGGAGGAATCATCCGCCACGACGCGGTCGTGTGGGGCTACGCGCGCGCTTGCGACCGCATGGGCATCGAAATCCACACCTTTACTGAAGTAACCGGAATGCGCGTTGAGAACGGCAAAGTCCGCAGCGTGCTTACCAATCGGGGAGAAGTGGCCGCCGGTGCGGTTGTGAATGCCACTGCCGGATGGTCGTCTAGCATTTCGAAGATGGCTGGCGTACCGCTGCAAATCGTCAGCCACCCGCTCCAGGCGTGTGTCACCGAGCCGTTGAAGCCGTTCCTCGACAAGGTGATCGTTTCCGCGACGCTCCACGTGTACGTCAACCAGACTGACAAAGGAGAATTGGTGATCGGTGCAGAAATTGATCCCTACCAGTCGTACAGCATGAAAGGCACTCTCCCTACGCTCGAACAAATGGCAACCTATACTCTGGAACTCTTCCCCCAACTGCATGGTGTCCGCGTGTTACGCCAGTGGGCCGGCGTGTGTGACATGACGCCGGATTTCGCTCCCATCATCGGCGTGGCGCCGGAGGTCGAGAATTTCTACATGGATGTTGGTTGGGGGACCTACGGTTTCAAGACAGGTCCGATCGCTGGAAAAAGCGTGGCTGAACTCATTGCCAGAGGTGAAACACCTCAGTTGATTGCTCCTTTCTCTCCGGCGCGCTTCAAAGCCGGACAGCTTCTGGGCGAGAAGGCCGCAGCTGCCGTTTCCGCTTAAGAAGATCGAATCGATAGAATATATTCACGCAAGCGCCGACGAATTCAATTTTGATGTCGTCCCGGCGTTGGTTGCCCTCAGCCTGTTTTTGGAGTGCTCTTTAATCGTAAAGGAGAAGGAAATGGGCGAACAGTCGCAAGTAGACGAGAAGGCTATTGAATTTTTCCTGTGCTCCTTTGTCGAATTAAGCGGGGCGCCAAAAGCCAAGGTTGTGCCCGCAACCCACGCGGAAGAAATGAAGCGTGAGGGCGCAGCTTTCGCAGGCTTTGCCGCGGGCGACCTCAACCAGGGTCCGCAGGACCCCGATGTGGTGAGCATTCCCGATTTCAGTTCGCTGACGATATTGCCGTGGCGCAAAAATGTCGCCTGGGTGACCGGCAATTTGCACGTGAATGGACAGCCGTGGCCATATTGTCCCCGCACGATTCTGGCTCGCCAGCTCGAACGCGTTCGTCAGAAAGGGTATGTCTTCCATGTGGGCGTGGAAGCGGAGTTCATGCTGCTCAAGAAGAAGGAGGAGGGGCAGTACATTCCATGGGATCCCCTCGATACGGCCGGGAAGCCCTGCTACGATCTTCGAGCGCTCTACCGCAACCTCGATATGATGACCACCCTGATCCGCTACATGCAAGAGCTGGGTTGGAGCCCATATGCCAACGATCACGAAGACGCCAATTGCCAGTTTGAAATCAACTGGCTTTACTCGGATGCCATGACCACTGCTGACCGCCACACCTTTTTCAAATGGATGGTGCGTGCGGTGGCCGAGCAACAGGGTCTGTGGGCCACCTTCATGCCCAAACCCTTCAGCCATCTCACCGGCAATGGAGCTCACTATCATCTCAGCTTGGCGGATGCGGACGGGGGCCGGAACCTTTTCCTGGATGAGAGCGCGGAATACGGTCTTTCGCAATTTGGTCGCTGGTTTATGGGTGGGGTTCTGCGCCACGCCCGCGGCCTCTCCGCAATCACCGCGCCGCTGGTGAACAGTTACAAGCGGCTCGTGCGGGGAGCTCCCCGCTCGGGCGCAACCTGGGCGCCTGTCTATGTCACGTATGGCCCGGCGAACCGCACGCAGATGATCCGTATTCCTGCTCCAGGACGAATTGAGAATCGCGTGGTCGACGGCGCTGCGAACCCCTATTTAGCGTCTGCAGCCATTCTTGGCGCTGGATTGGACGGCATCGAAAATAAGATGGACCCAGGCGTGGCAAATACTGACAACTTGTATGAAGCCCCGGAGGATGAACTTGCTCGCCGTGGTATCAACGTTCTCCCGACTACACTGCGGGAAGCACTGGATTGTCTGGAGAAGGACACGGTAGTCAGGGAAGCGCTAGGATCCGAGTTTGCCTCCTACTACATCGCCGTGAAAGCGGAAGAATGGCGCCAGTTTCACCAGAGCGTTGGCGAATGGGAGAGAGATAAGTATTTGACGACTTTCTGATTCACCGCGTCGATGGTCCTGAACAATCGCTGCCAGGAATCTGTTTCTAGTGTTGCAAATTGAGAAGGCCAGACCCATCTGGAATTCCATCGCTACCTTGGTAGTCGGTGGTCGGAGTAGCTCGTCAGTACCTCAGGTTGTCAGATCATCCTTTCGGTGCTCTAAACTCGCTCACGATTTGCGCCCCGACGATCCAACCCTTTGCGGACGCGGGCGCCGACTTTGAACAGGCGGGTGCGCAGGGTTTCGATTGGCGCCGAACGCCACTCCGGCGGGAGCTCGAGCAGACGAAACAGGTTGACGAGGTTGTAGGCGAAGCCGTGCAGGAGCAGGCGGAAGGCATTGGCCAGAAAGCGGTGGCAGCTCAGGCGGTCGGCGCGGAAGCCGTTCTTGAATTCCTCGATGCGGTTCTCGCACTCGCCCCGGTCGTTGTAAAAGGCTACCGGTTTGTGCCCATATTCGCCTTCGGTATCGACTGACCGGTGTCACCCGCCTCTTCCCGGCGCTTTCTTCAGTGCATGGCCTCTCACCTGCTTGGGATTCGGTTTGGTGCGTCCTCGCACAGAGTGGCCAAAAAGTCCCAGCGGAATTCCGCCCCCATCGGACCGTGCGCTTACGATGAACAGAGACGAGACAATCTGGAGGAATTTGCATGAAGAAGGATGACAACGGAAGCATTAGTCGTGGAAAGTTTCTCGCTGCCGTCCCAGTTCTGTGGCGCCCGTGCCGCTGTTGCGACGCGGCATCGCCAGAGCGGAGGCGGAATAGGCGGCTCGGCTCTGGCGACGAACGGGGAAAACCCATACGCGGCCAGGTTCTAGAATTGGGGGGCGTACTCACGGCAAAGTTCCTCACTCAGCTTACAGGTCTTCTGGTAATACAGGCGCGCCTTGGCGAGATCACCGCTCTGGCGATATTGGAGAGCGAGACGAACATAAGCGGCTGCATAGTTCGGGTCCACCTCGACCGCTTTTTGGTAAGCTTCGATGGCACGTTTCGCGTCCCCGGTTTCCGCGTACGAAAGCCCCAAGTAGTAATATAAGACCGAATCACGATAGCCGAGGGTTGAAGCAGCATGCAGCTCAGCGATTGCTTCCCGATATTTCCTGACTTTTGCCAAGGCGACGCCATGCTCGGCACGCCCCTCGGCGAACTCAGGGTGTTCGCCTGCTACCCGAGCGAGTTCGCGTTCGGCTTCTTCAGGTTGGTTTTCCCTCCAGTAGACTCTAGCAAGTGACCTTCTAGCCAAGTAATCACGCGGATTCAGGCCCAAGGCCAGGTTGAAGGCCTCGACGGCGTCCTTGTTCTTCCCCAAGATGAAAGCCGCGCGGCCCAGGCCCATCCACGCCTCATCGAAAGATGGATTGAGTGTCAGGGCCTTGTGGAATTCCCTGATGGATTCCCCTGCTTTTCCCCAGTCGAGCAACGTCTCGCCATGCTCGAAGCCGAGGATGTAGAGCTTGGGCTCAGATCGCTCAAGGCTCGTAAGAATCTCATCCGCTTCGGCATACCGCTGCTGCGACCTGAGGTCGCCTGCACGAAGCATCTGGTTGAGCACCTGGATCTTGTCCTTCGGGTCGGCGCGAATGACGCTGGAATTGCCGTCGGCTCCGGGCGCCCGATAGCCCACATAACCCAGCGACCTCAGCTTTTCAAGCGTCTCGGGGCCGACCGCGTTGGGCTCTTGGGGAAGGCTCGCGTTCGTGTAACGGCCTTCGAGAGTCCGAAGTTCGTCCTGGAGGGCAGCGGCAATCGTGGACTGGCTTGCCGCGAGGTTATGCGTTTCGTCTGGATCGCGTTCAAGATCGTAGATTTCCGGGCGAGGGGCGTCAATGTATTGATACTGAGATGTGATAAGGGCTCGCAGTTCATGCCAGCCGAATGTGTTTCGCGGATAGTAAGACTCAGCGTAAGCTGGCGCGGCTGAACGTGCGACCTCGGGCTCCCTGAAAAGTTTGGGTGACATCCCGCGAAACTCGGCACAATGCCGCGATCGTCGGCGCAACGTCCACGAGGCCCGCCGGTTCAGGGATCACGAGGGGGCCAGGCGAAGGGCCTGGCAGCCTCACGATGAGGGGAACGTGCACGGTAGCGTTATAAATAAAGAACCCATGCTCACCTTCTCCATGCTCTCCCAAGGACTCTCCGTGGTCGCTTGCGAGCACGATGAGGGCGTTTTCGTAGAGCTTGAGTTGGCGGAGGCGAGCAAAAAGACGTCC
>QHZK01000345.1 GCA_003224635.1 Acidobacteriota bacterium
GAGGCGCCCTCGGGCGGCGGGATGACCCAACCCTCGTTCCGGGGTACCAAAAAGCCCGGGAGGGATTTTGGACCGCCGCCCTGGGCTTCCTGGAAAGCCGTCGCATCAGAAATTACTCTTCTCAGTGTATGCTTACTTCCTTATTCCCGCCAAGGAGGTAGGCGATGCCCCTGAAGGAAGGATTCAAGAAGATGAACCTGAACGTGGAGGTGAAGCTCGCTAACGACTTTAAGGCCGTCACGGCCGCCCAGGGCAAGTCCATGACCGACGTGCTGCTGGAGTTCATCCGGGAGTACGTCCAGAAGCACCAGCCGCGGGAGCGGCGCCCCAAAGGCCGCTGGCCATGAGCGCTTCGTCTGAACGCCAGCGCCTGGAAGCCGAGTACCAGGACCTGAACTACCTGTGGGAAGAAGAGGTGTTCAGCGCGCACTGCCGGTTGTTGATCGCGAACGGACCAAATTCCAGCAGCCGCGTTCTGTCGTCGGCCAGTGCGAGGTTGAATCTCGCGAACCGCTTCCGCACAGGAGGAGATAGCCCATGAGAAGGTTACACCACGTCTCCGACGCCGAGAGGCCGTCGCGTAGGGGGTTTCTCAAGCTTGCGGCGGCGTCCTCCCTCGTGCTTTCACCGGCCCCGACGGGGTTGAGTATTGGGAACCCATATCTCTCGGCAGGCAGAGGAAGTCGCTTTCCTGAGACTCAGTTGAAGCCCGCCTCGGTCCGCGAATTTCTTAGCAGCTTGATCCCGACCCGCGAGGAAGTGGAGACCTTCCTGGATCCTAGACGGCCCAACTGGGCAAGATTTGACCCCGAGCTCGGCTACACGTTGCGAGACAACATTCTGAAAGACGGCGTGGACGGCAGCCGCACCATCACCAGCTACCAGAAGACCGGCGAGCGGACGATGATCAGTTATGCCCATCGGCCTTGCAGGATTAACACGTACGGCGACAGCTTCACCCAGTGCCATCAGGCCAGCGACGGTGAAACCTGGCAGGAGTACCTGGCGGCCCACCTGGGCGAACCGATCCGAAATTTCGGGATTGGCGGATACGGAACTTACCAGGCCTACCGCAGGATGTTACGGGAGGAAGCAACTCCGCGATCGGCGGAGTTCGTTATCCTGAACATCTGGGACCTCGACGATTATATGCGCAGCATTGATGCCTGGCGCTGGCTGCGCGTCGCTCCGTGGTTCCGCGCAAATTACCTGGGCCATCTCTACATGTTTCACGCCAATCCCTGGGTGCACGTGCGCTTGGGCCAAGGTGGCGGCCTGGTCGAGAAGAAGAACCACTTTAACACTCCGGAATCACTCCGGAACCTCTCCAACCTCGACTATGTCTATGAGCACTTCAAGGACGACCTCGTGGTCAATCTCTTGGCTGCTCAGGCTGGGGTTGCTCAAGTAAATCGAAGCGAACTGGAAGGCCTGGCCAAGACGTTGAATGTCAAGGCCGATTTCACCTCCGCCGAGGCCACAGCGGAGGCAGCCCGCGCCGTACATATCGAGTACGCCTTACGAGCTGGCATGAGAGTCATTGAAAAAGCAGAGGCTTTTGCAGAGGCCAACAAGAAGAAGCTCATGGTGCTTCTGAGCTTCGGCGAGCACAGCGTGGCGCAGGCATGCGAAGGTCGGCCGCGCTTCGACCAAAGTGTTCTGGAGTTTCTCAGGGCGAAGAGCATTCCCTTTGTCGATTCACTGGCCAGGCACGTGGAGGACTTTCAAAGCTTCAAACTTACGCCGCAAGCGTACGTGAAACGATATACATCGGGCACTACAATCCGTGCGGCAACCACTTTTTCGCGTTCGCGATCAAGGACCCTCTCGTGAGGTGGCTCGAACCCAAGCCCCAGGCCTACCGGGACGGAGCCGAAACGATTCCAGCTGTGGTTTGAGCTCCGTGCGTAGCAAGGCGCAGGAGTCTGGAGGGGCTACTTTGAGCTTTCTTCGCCTTCCGCCAGCGTGCGAAAGCTGCTGACGAGCTCAGCCTGCTCACGTTGGGCCAGGGAGGCAGCCAGCTCAAACTCGCGCCGGGCTTGGTCTTCTTTGCGTTGGCGTTGATAGACTTTCGCTAACAAGAAATGCGCCCGCCGGTGCTTCGGATCCAGCTTCACAGCTTGCTGCAGATGTCGTTCCCCGTCGTCGAGTTGGTTCAGGCGAAAATACGAATCCCCCAGATCGAATTCTGCGCGCACCGGTTCGATCCCCAGTTCCTGAGCGCGCTGAATCATCTCCAACGCGCGGGCGTAGTCGTGCTTCACAACTAGGAACAGTTCACCGAGCGTCAGATGAGCCTCCGCGGAACCCGGGTGGCGGCGAACTTCTTCCTCAATGGCCGTCTGAGCCGCGGCGGCGTCTTTCAGTCCAATGTAAGTCAAACCCAACTCGAGATATAAGCTCGGCAGGTTGGGATCGAGAGCCCGAGCCTTCTGCAGCTCCGCGAGAGCTTCCTGATACCGTCTGTTGATTCGGTGAGTGTTCCCGGTTCGGAGGTGGAGCAAGGCGGAGTCCGGGTTGCGCTCGAACATCCAGCGGAGGCGCTCTTCGGCCCGGTCGAAGTCTTTCAGGTCATAGTAGGCCAGCGCCAAGTAATAAAGTGTGTCGACGTTCGTGGGATCGCCTGCCAAGGATCGTTCGAGCAGGTCCGCGCCTTCACGCAGGCGGTTGACATTCAGAAGGGAAACTCCCAGGGCTCGTTGAACTCCATGGTCGCTAGGCTTGAGCGAAGACGATTTTCGAAGCGGCCCAAGGGATTCTTCATACCTTCCAGCTCTTTGGTACGCCAGTCCCAGGTTGTATCCCACGTCAGGGACATTTGGAAAGAGCTCATACACTTTCTGGAAAGCCCTCGCGGCGTCCACGAACCTGCCCTCCGCAAAGAGGCGCAGTCCCTCCTGATTCCAGCGGTCAGCCTCGCGTGCTCTAAACTTCCTTTGTTCCGGGCTGGGCAGCGATTCTTTCGTTCCCCCTTGCTGGGCACCCAAGAGCGCGGCCGCAATGATCAAGCAGTGAAGCCCGAGTAGAAAGCCGGCGCTAAGTCGAGATGAGGTTTGATTCATCAAGGGAGAATCTTTCCTGATCCACGTTATTGAAGACGAACGGACGGCGGGATCTTGCCCCGACACGTTTAACACGCTAAAAGGGTGGCCCTGCGGGCCGGCCCGAGCCCGGCGGCGGCACCTTTTCCTTTCGGCTCTTCTCGATTTGTTCCATGCTTTCTGCGGCCTTGCGCAGCGTCGCTTCTTTCTTTTCGTTTTCCATCCGTTGAAAGATTTCGAGCTCCTTCTGCGCCTTGTCCTTTTCGCCCACCGCGCGATAGGCGCGATACAACTGAAAGTGGACTGTGTGATCGGCCGGGATCAGCTCAGTGGCAGCCAGGAGATGTGGGAGCGCTTCCTGGTAGCGGCCTCTTCTGATTAGCACTTGTGCGAGTTGTGTCTGTGCCTCGCCGAACCCAGGATAGATTACGGTCGCACGCGCGAAAAAGCGGGTCGCCTCATCGTATTGGCTAAACCGGTAAGCCAGTTGCCCCAAACGGAAATTTGCGCCCGCATTAAAAGGGTCAAGAGCAAGTTCGCTTTCGAACTCCTTCCGGGCCTCCTGCCATTGCCCCATCTTCATCCGGCTCAATCCGATCGCATAATGGACTCCCGGTAGTCGTGGGTCCCTGCTGAGAGCTATCGTGTATTCTTCCACCGCCTGCTCAACCCGCTCTTGCTTCTCAAAGCCCTCCGCCAGTAACTGGTGGGCCCGCGCGGAGTCCGGCGCCACGCGAGCGATTCGGTCGAAGGCGCTGAGGGCCAGGGCCTGGTAGGACCTCACCAACCAGTAGAGCGCATCCACATTCCGAGGACTTTGCGAATTCAGCTGCGCGAACAAGGAGGCAGCATCTTCGTACTGTCCCCGACCGTACAGGAGTTCTCCCCTGAGGACAGGGCTCAGATTGACGTCCCGTGGATCGGCATTCGAGGCCGCGGCCCAGTGATCGACTAATCCCCCCGGTTGCCCGGTCTTCGACGGTGGTTCGGTCAGGGCGTCCTCAATGACCGGTTTTGGCAGGGCGCCCAATCGCAATTGGTCCAGGAACTCCCGGGCCCGAATATTTTGAGGATCGACTTCCAGAGCGGCCTGCAAGTGCCGACGACCGGCTTCAGCCTCGCCTTGGTGCAACAGGAGCAGTCCCACGGGGTAATGGGTCCCACGAAGATTAGGGTCGCGGGCGAGGGCGGCGCGATACTCGTCGAGGGCTTCCCTCCATTTCCCCTGAGTCACAAAGCTTTCTGCCAGCATCTGATGAACCCGCGCTGTATCACCCGTCTGGCCAAGCTTCTCGGCCGCGCGAGCGGAAAGGCGCAGGTACGCTTTGC
>QHZK01000346.1 GCA_003224635.1 Acidobacteriota bacterium
GCCGTTGAGCTCCTGGATGGCGACGGAACCCACCTGGGCGTAGAACCGGTCCAGGTAATCGTCGTTGTAGTCCGGGAGGTCGTCCCGGCACTGCCGGTCAGCCAGAATGATGCGGTCCGCCCAGGTGTTGGCTTCGAGCGCCATCTCGAAGCCGCGCTCTGTAGGATCGCTGATCTTCGCCGCCTCGCTGGCGTGGAAAATCAAGAAGTTGGTGTAATGCTCGACGAGGCGATCGGCAAATCGCTGCTCGAGTCCGGTCTCACCGGTCAACTGCCCGTTGAAATTCTGCGTGGTGTGGAGCGGATCGTGCGCGTCCGCGACGTAGTGGCCCAGCGCCGCCGCATCGAGTTTGGCCGCCTCCCAGTCCCGGGCCTTCAAGGCGTTCGTCAGCCTCAGGCTATATTGACCGACCTGCCACGGCAACGTACCGTCGCGACCAATGCGGCCCGACCCGTAGCGCGCGAGCGCCTCTCGATACGAGTGGGGCAGACTGAGGTAGGGGAAGAGGCCATACTTATCAAGGTAGATATAGTGGCGCACGCGCTCGTAACGGTCTTTCTTCATCCACGCGTCAGGATCGTTGGCATGATCGATCAGGAATTGCCGGTTGGCTTCAAAGAAGGCGCGAACTTCCGGCGGCAGGGTCTCGACCGCCCAGTTATTGACCAGCCGATGCGCCGCCGGACCCCAGGCGAACACGGCACGGCAAGCGAGCAGCCAGAAAAGAACACCCCAGCCGATGGCGCTCGACACGGAAGAACCCCCAAGTGAAGAGATGCGAGGTCGCCGGTTGGCAGGTGCCCTTTTCACACAAACTCTCAGGCAAGGTTGAAGCGATTGCCGAATCCGCCCGTCAGCCTGTCATGGTGAGGGGGCGAACCATCTCGCTTCCCTCAAATCACAAGTTCGGCGCGACGACGCCCTCCCTCACGACGGCCGGCGCCCGAGGGGCGCGCCCGAATTCGCTGTGGTGCCGGCCATAGGCAAAGTAAATCGCCAGTCCGATCACGAGCCACACGAAGAAGCGCAGCCACGTTTCAAGCGGCAAGCTCGCCATCAGGATCAGACAACACGCGATGGCCGCGACCGGCAGGACCGGCGCCCACGGCGCGCGAAAGGCGCGACGGCGCTCCGGCTGCTTTCGGCGCAGGACCAGCACGCCCAATGACACCAGAATGAAGGCAAAGAGCGTTCCAATATTGGCGAGGTCGGACAGGGTGCCGATATTGAAAAGCGCCGCCGGAACGGCCACAAAGAAGCCCGCCACCCAGGTGCTCACGTGCGGGGTGCGGAACTTCCGGTGTACTCGGGAGAAAGCCTCGGGTAACAGGCCGTCGCGCGACATGGCGAACCAGACGCGCGCCTGGCCCAGTTGAAAGACCAGGAGCGAGCTGAGCATGCCCATCAGCGCGCCGATCGTGACCGAGCGCTCGACCCCGTACAGGTGGATGTACTCGAGCGCATGCGCGACCGGCGCCGCGTTGCGCAATTCCCGCCAGTTCTGGATACCCGTCAGAACGATGGCGACCGAGCAGTACAGGATCGTGCAGATGATGAGCGACGCAATGATCCCGAAGGGTACGTCCTTCTGGGGGTTGCGCGTTTCCTCGGCCGCCGTCGAAACCGAGTCAAAGCCGATGTAAGTAAAAAAGACAATGGCGCCGCCCGTCAGCACGCCTTGCCAGCCGTTAGGCATGAGAGGCTTCCAGTTGGAGACCTGAACATGGCGCGAGGCGGCGACAATGAAAATCAGAATGGCAATGAGCTTCACCGTGACCATGAAATTGTTGATGTCGGCGCTTTCGCGGATGCCGCGTACCAGGACCACGGTGAGCATCATCACCACGAGGAACCCGACCAAATTGAAGGAAGAGCCGGTAAGCCGGAGCGAGTCGTCGAAGACCGGATTGCTGACGCTCGCTGGCAGTCGCAGGCCGAATCCCCCAAGCAGGCTGTCGATATACGCCGAAAAGCCGACCGCCACGGCCATGTTGCTCACGGCGTATTCCAGGATCAGGTCCCAGCCGATGATCCAGGCCACAAGCTCACCCAGCGTGGCATAGGCATAGGTGTAGGCGCTGCCGGCAATAGGAATCATCGAGGCGAGCTCGGCGTAACACAACCCCGCCAGCGCGCAGGCAATGGCGACCAGGAAAAACGAGAGCGCGATCGCCGGGCCAGCGCCGGGCCGCCCGGCAACACCCAACGCGTGGCGCCCGTGCAGAAGGACGTCGAGGAGCGGCGCCTTCAGGATGGAGCCGACCTCCAGCACCTCGCCCGCAGCAGCGGTCCCCGTGAGGACGAAGATCCCGGTGCCGATGATGGCGCCGATACCCAAGGCCGTCAGCGACCACGGCCCCAGCGTCTTGCGCAGACGGTGCTCGGGCTCGTCGGCTTCCGCCAGCAGCTTGTCAATGCTCTTGGTGCGGAGTAAGCTCGTCACTCGTCACTCGCCACTGCCTTGTCACCTTCCCGCAGGCGCGCCCGCGCCCTTCCTCTTGACCTTCGGCTTGCGGGAGCCGCGGGGCTCCGTGCGCTTGGGTTTGGGTGGCCGCTTCTTCCGTGCTTCGCGTTTCAATTTCTTGCGTTCGGCGTTGTCTTCGATTTTCTTAGTGTTCATAGTCAAAGGTCCGCAGGAGTCAGTAGAAAACGCGCCAAGCCCCGCCCGACGCACGCAGCTTGCGGCGTCAAGCGAACGTCCGGTAGCGAGGCTTCAAACTTTCTCCAGGGGCGCAAATTTTTCAATGAGCTTCTTGGTCCCATAGCCTGGGAAGCTGACGGACAATTTTGTTTCCTCGCCATCACCCTCGCAGCCGACCACGACCCCCAGTCCGTACTTGGCGTGCTTCACCTGCGTCCCCAGCTTCCATCGCTCGCGCCGAGGCCTAGGCGCTGAGAAAGACAGGCCCAAGGACGCGCGCGAGTGCCTCGCCGTGTGACCGCGCTCCCGAAGGAGCCGGTCGACATCCCGGGGCGAATTGAGAGCGTTATCCCACGAGGTGCGCGGCTTCGAAACCAGCGATTCCGAGTGCAACCGCTCCAGGAGCTCACCGGGAATTTCGCGCAGAAACCGTGACGGCCGCGGCAACCCTGACGACTCCTGGCCGAACCAGCGACGCTGCCGCGCCCGGGTGAGCACCAGGCGGTCCTTCGCCCGCGTCATCCCAACGTAGCATAGACGGCGCTCTTCCTCGATTTCTTCTTCGCTCCCGGCCGAAAGCTTGTGGGGGAAGAGTCCTTCCTCGAGGCCGACCAGGTAAACCGTAGAGAACTCCAGCCCCTTCGCGGTATGCAGCGTCATCAGCGTGACGCGCGCCCGTTCGTCATAGTCGTCGCTGTCAGAGACCAGCGCGGCGCGGTCCAGAAACTGCGCCAGCGTTTCGCCGCCGCTCTCGGCTGCGGCAGCGGCGTTGACGAGTTCTCGGAGGTTTTCGACCCGGCCCTCGGCGTCGGGCGAATTTTCGAGCTCCAGCGCGTGCAGATAGCCGGTGCGATCCAGAATGCTCTTGAAGAACTCGCTGATGGACAGCCGGTCGCGGTCTGCTACGAGCGCGCTGATGATTCCGTGGAAGCTACCGAGCGCCTTCAGGGCCCGCAACGGCAAACGGTTTTCGGCAAGCTCCTGCTCCAGGGCCTCCCACAGGGTAATCTTCCGCTCGCGCGCATATTCTTCGAGCGCTCCCAGCGTCGCCTCGCCGATGCCCCGGACCGGCGTGTTCAGGATGCGCGCGAAGGAGGCGGAATCGCGCAGGTTCGACGCCAGGCGCGCGTAGGCGAGAACGTCCTTGATCTCGGCGCGAGCGTAAAAGCTGAAGCTGCCCACCATGCGGTAATCGACCCCGCCCCTCCGCAGCGCCTCTTCGAGCACGCGCGATTGAGCGTTGGTGCGATAGAGCACGGCGACGGTCGAGTCCTCGTCGGCAGCCAGCTCGCTCGCGGTCTGGCGGGCCACAAACCAGCCCTCCTCCTCAGCGTCGCGGGCCTCGAACAGGCCGATGCACTGCCCAGACCCGCGCTCCGTCCACAATGTCTTGCCTTTGCGAGCTTTGTTGCACTTGACGACGGCGCCCGCGGCGTCGAGGATGATTTGCGTGGACCGGTAGTTCTGCTCCAGGCGGATGATCCTGGCGCCGGGATAATCTTTCTCAAACTTCAGGATGTTCTCGATGGTGGCTCCGCGCCAGCGATAAATCGACTGGTCTTCATCGCCGACCACACACAGGTTCTGGTGATCGAGAGTGAGCTGGCGGATGAGCTCGTACTGGACGCGGTTGGTGTCCTGGTATTCGTCCACCAGGACGTAGCGAAACCGCTCGTTGTACCGCTTGCAAATGTCCGAAGCCTCGTAAAGGAGCGCGACCGCCTTGAGCAGCAGATCGTCAAAGTCGAGCGCATTCGCCTGGCGCAGTTTTCGCTCGTAGAGGTCATAGACCGACGCCAGCTTCGCCGCCTCGGCGTCGGGGGCGTCGCGGTAGAGTTCCTGGGGGCTGATGCTTCGGTTCTTGGCGTAGCTGATCTGGGCGAGCGCCACGCGCGGGGACGTAATCAGCTCGGT
>QHZK01000357.1 GCA_003224635.1 Acidobacteriota bacterium
GGAGACGGGTTTCGAACCCTGTGTGACTCGACGGCCGCTGCCTGCTCGAACGATGTGAGCCACACCGAGGCGCTCCGCTACGAGAAGCAACTGGGCAATATTCTTCGGGCCGCTCAGGTGCGCTGGCCGAACCTCAAGCAGGTCTTCCTCTCCGTCCGCCTTTACGGCGGATACGCAAACACCAACCATAGCCCTGAGCCTTACCCCTACGAGTACGGCTTCTCGTCCAAGTGGTTGATCGAAGCGCAGATTCTCCAGATCCGCAGCGGCGGGAGCACCGTCGATCCGATCACGGGCGATTTGAACTACAAAAACGGCGTTGCGCCTTGGGCGGCATGGGGTCCATACCTCTGGGCCGACCGCGACATCCCACGCTCCGATGGATTAATCTGGTGCAACGGGCAGGCGGCTGCACCGTGTAGCGGCGAAGTTGACTACCTGACGGATGGCACCCATCCGAATGCCACCGGAGACCAGAAGGCTGCGGGGCTCATGATGAACTTTTTCCTCGCTTCTCCCTATACGCCTTGGTTCAAGCCCTGATTCTGCCGTTTCGAGCGGAAACTCTTCCAGGGCTGAGCCCGACATCTCAGCCACTTTGATCGACGCTCATCCTTGGCCAGATGTCGCCGGTTCCGTTCAAGACGAACTCGACCGCCGCGATCGCCAGCACCAGTCTCATCAGCCTCTTCAGGTTCCGCATACCGGCCTCTCCCAGGCGCTGCTGCGCCCGCATTCCGCTTGGGGAGTTCGTTGGTCAAGTTCTGTACCACATCCACGGTGCCGTTTCGCATATCTGATAACCACCATTTGAATCCAACCGCAGGGCTGGTGTACGCTTCTAACAGCGTGGAGGATAAATCATGTCAAGGTCTAGATTCCGCTTTGCGATGATGATGCTCACTGGCGCGCTTGTTTTCGGCGCTCAGGTCTTAGGGACCCGGGCCCGCGCCGCGAGTCCACAAAGTAACGACGACAGCACGATTGTTTCCGACATTCAGGCCAAGCTCTTTGACGACTCCGTGCTCAAGGCGCGGGACATCCACGTGACCTCGCAGGACGGCGTAGTGACGCTGTCGGGCACGGTGAGCACCGACCTCGAAAAAGCGGCGGTCGATCGCATTGCCAGCCACGAGTCCGGCGTGAAGAAGGTGGTGGATGGCCTCACGGTCTCCGGTTCATCGGCCGCCTCGGCATCCGCCTCTTCCACTCCGGCGTCCAACAACTCGTCAACAGCGTCTGGCGCTGCGGTTCCAGCCGGGACCGTGGTCACCGTGCGGATGATTGATGCTATCGACTCGGCCAAGAATCACCCGGGCGACGAGTTCGCCGCGACCCTCAATTCGGCCGTTGTGGTGGGCGACCACGTGGCCTTCCCGCAGGGTTCGGAGGCCCGGGTGCGCTTGGTGGAGGCGAAGAAGTCCGGCCATTACAAAGGCTCATCCCAGCTCGAGCTCGAGCTCGCGTCGATCACGGCCAACGGCGTCACCTATCCCGTGGAGAGCGGCTACTACACCTTGAACGGAGCGTCGCGCGGCAAGCGCACAGCGGAGACGGTGGGTGGAGGCGCGGTGCTGGGCACGCTGATCGGCGCCATCGCCGGCGGTCGCAAGGGCGCAGCCATCGGAGCAGGCGCCGGGGCCGCCACGGGCGCGGGCGTGCAGACGGTCACGCGCGGCCCGCAGGTCAAGATCCCATCTGAGACTAAGATCGACTTCACACTGAAGTCGCCCGTGACGGTCAAGTGAAGCAGGAAGCCAGGGGCAAGGCGCAAGGTTAGCGTTGAGGGCGTCGCACAGACCAATTAAGGACCAGAGATCGGGACCCGGCGTTACACCACCCGGTTTGTTCGTGCAACCTCGCCCTAAAGGGCGGCGCTACACAGGCCCTCTCCGAGAAGCGGTTCTCCCAGTGTCGTTCAACCACGTCCTCCAGCCTAGCACAACCGGATGAGACAATGGGGACGCATGGGACGAATTCCATTGAATGACGGATTGTCTCACCGGCCCGGCACCAACTCCCAGGGCCGGAAGCCAGGCCGCTACACGAAAACAAAAATTCTCGTTTGGATTCCCATAATCAACCGATACAAGCCGACGCTGCCACTCAGACGGGCTGGGCCCCGATCCACGTCTCTCCGTCGATGTTGCAGAGTTGGGTGGGCGTTATGGCGAGATCACGAGCCAGGTAACCAGCCAGCGCTTGGGAGTGGGTGGTGATCCAGACTTGCGAATCCCTGGCCGCGCGGCCGATCAGCGCCGCCAGAGGTTCGAAAAGGCTCGGGTGCAGGCTGGTTTCCGGCTCGTTCAGCGCCAGCAGGTCGGGAGGGCGAGGACTCATTAAAGCAGTAAGGAGGCAAAGATAGCGAAGCGTGCCGTCTGACAGTTCCCTTGCTTCGAAGGGTCGCTGGACACCGGGCATTTGCATGAGGACTGAAAAGCGATTCTCGGGCGCGACGACCTCAACGCTCGAGCCCGGAAAAGCTTTGCCGATTGCCTCGTCGAGTCCCACGCGGTCCCCGATCTCCACGATGGTCTGCAAGGCGGCGGCGAGGTCGCGCCCGTCGTGACTGAGGACCGTCGTCCTGACGCCAACCTGCGGCTGGCGAAGCGGCGCCTCGCGGTCGGTGCGGAAGTGATGATAGAAGCGCCAGCTCAAGATCTCCTGCCGAAGCATCGACAGCTCCGGGAAACGGTGCGGCTCGCGCAACTGCGACAGCACCGACTCCGAATTGGACAGCGCCATCGGATAGGCCTCGAAGACCCCTTCCGCATTGCGCGCTCTCACTGACCCGTGGTCTCTTTCAAGCAAAGCGGCCTTCTTCCCTCGACACGTAAACCAGATGTGCTCTTCCTTCACTTCGGGGTCGAGGTTGAACATGGACATGCCAGGTACCGGCAGCCCGCATTGGAGCTCATAGTGGAAGTCGCCCGTCGAGAAGCCGAGGACCAACCGGACCGGGCCTTTCTTGCGCGGCCCTGCCCACAGAACGGAAGGCATCCCGCCTTCTTCGGCCAGCGCCCTCGCGAGCTGCCCCTGCGCGGCGGCTGACAGCAGGACCATCGACTGGTAGAGGTTCGTCTTGCCGCAACCGTTAGGACCGACGAGTACGTTCACCCGGTCGAGCTTGAGCCGCAAGTTCCGAATCGACCGGTACCCGCACACGTACAGCTCGGACACGGCCGACGGACTATCTTGATCGCTGGCCATGGGAATTATTGAGAATAGCAAAATACCCTGACGATCACCCGCTGTCGCAGCGCTCTGTGAGCGGCGAAAACGGCCGTCCCTCCAGGGCAGGCTTCGACCACTGCCCCGCCACAGAAAAGCTCGTCACCATATTCTGCAATCATCCATCCGTTGACTTGATTTGAGTAGAGGAGGGCAAGGCTATCACACTTCTGAGGCTGCGAAACGAAGCGTCACATCACGCGAACAGGTCACGAGAAGAGGAGAGGGGCCGTTCAGCGTGGGGCTGAGACGGCCCTTGCAGGGAGGGAAACAATCCTGAGGTGCGTCGCGGGGCCCGCTACTTCGCCCTGGCAGACGCTTGGTTCGAGTACGCGCTCGTTCCGCTGCCGCTCACCGCCGTCACCACGTAATAGTAAGTTTGACCGCTGTTGAGGTATCCGTCCGAGTATGAGGTAGTCGCGGACACCGTGCCGACGAGCGCGTACGTCCCACCGCTCGTGGTCGAGCGATAGACTTTGTTCTGCGATACGCCCGAACTCGTGGACTGGGTCCAGCGTAAATTTATCCTCTTGGCGCTCGTGGCTTGCGACGCCTGGAGCGCGGTCGGGGCCGCCGGCGCAGTGGGCGCTTGCGGCTTCGCGGTCACCTGACTGGAGTTGGCTCCCTCGCCGCACGAGCAGGCGGCCGACACTACGTAGTAATACGTGGTGCCGTTAGTCAGGCCGATGTTGGTATAGCTGGTGCTGGTTACGTTGGCGATCGTGGCGTAACCTGAGCCGCTCGTCGTCGAGCGCTTGACGTTATAGCTGGTGGCGCCGGAAGCCGCCGCCCAGCTCAGCGATACCTGCGCGTTACCCGGCGCAGCCGAGAGACCAGCGGGCACACCCGGCAGCGAACAGACAGGCGTCGCGCCGGCTTGGTTTGAGTTGGAGCTGGTACCCGCCGAATTGACCGCCTGCACCACGTAGTAGTACGCGGTACCGTTGGTGAGGCCGGTATTCGTGAGGCTGGTACTCGCGACATCCGTCGCGATCATGCTGTAAGGTCCGCCGCTCGTGGTCGAGCGGAGAACGTTGTAGGTCGCGGCGCCGGAGGACGAGTTCCAGGACAGGCTGACTTGCGCATTCCCGGGCGTAGCCACAAGGCCTGCGGGCGCAGCGGGTGCCGCCGTGGGTCCGCAGGAGGCGAATTTGAATGAATAGATGTGAGTGGCCCAGTTGAAAGCGCCGCTCGACGGGATGTACTGGTTGACGTACCAGAACGTGCAGTCGTCAACCGGGTCGATGGACATGCTGCTGTAATCGCCCCAGCGGGTGAGGCCGCCTGTCTGTGAACCGGCGCCTTGGA
>QHZK01000358.1 GCA_003224635.1 Acidobacteriota bacterium
GCTCGCGCGCGCGCGCCTCGAAAACGGCCAGGTCCGCCGCGTCCTCACCGAGACTCTGGCGCACCGCGCCATTGACCAGGTCGGAGACGCTCGTCTCGGTTTCGGCGGCCTTGACACGGAGCGCCCGGTGCAGCGTGGGGTCGAGATAGATCGTGGCGCGTTTGACTTTTGCCATATGGGCAACCTAGCGTCATGACGTTATAGCGTCAAGACGTTCGCCGCCGGTCGGGCCGCGACGGGCAATTGGCCGCCGCTTGTGTATGCGCGGGTTTACCCGCGGACGAGCGAGGCGCCCGCTATCCGAGAGCCGAGCCATAGACTCGACGCAGAGCGTCCCTCCATAGCTCCTGAGGGGCGAGCCGTACCGCTTCAAGCAAGCCGGCGTTCGCCAGCAGCAGTTGCAGAAGTTCGCGGCGCCGCTGAGACGGGGGAGGCCCATCACATAGGTACCCGTCGAGTAACTCCAAGTGCTCCACCGTGCACGCGTGATACTCCTCGAGCGTGATAGGGCGAGGCTCCAAATCGGGCTTGGGAAGGCCCTCAGTCGTCTCAGGCATCGCTCCTCCGCTCGTCGGCAGATTCATCCGGCCCGCGTCTCTAACGTGTCGAACCAAGCCATGCCGCCCATCGCGGCCTTGAGCCGCCCGGGAACGGACACGAGCTGGCGATTCACCGGATCGGCAGCGACGCGGAACTCTTCGAGTGTGACCACGCCAAGGATCGGCTCGGAGCCCGGTTCGCCGAATACAACGATCGTCGGCTGGACCCGGTCGCGCATCCGGATGTTGATCCACGCCACCGGGTAGAGCACCTCGCGCCCGTCCGCCAGCACGAACGGCCATTGGTCCTCCGGCACGATACCCAGGCCTTCCAGGACATCCCGGGGAATCCAGCTGTAGGTCGCGCCGGTGTCCACCAGGGCGTTGAGGGGCTCGAAGCGGCCACCGGCCCGGTGACTCACCTGGACGGACACGTGGAAGTGGCCCATCCTCGAATCTGGGGTGTGAGCTCCACCGGGTCGTAACCAATCCATTGCGTCCTCGATACGGGATTGTGCGCGCCGCTGGAATGTACGCCCCGCGGCGCGGAGTCGGCAGGGCCGATGGGACCTCGACTGAGCAGCGACGCCCGTGCCAGTTTACTGGTAGACGCCGAGTCGCGGGTTTACCCGCGGATGACGCCGGACCGTGGCTTCCCCCTCAGATTGACTCGCCACCGCGCGGTGTCCCGCGGGAACACGATCACACCGCTCCGATTTCCGACCATGACCGTTGCGGCGGAGGACGTTCTGGGATAGCCCGCTACTGATCCCTTCGTTGGCACATCTCCGCGAGATACCTCCCGAAGGGCAGGCTACAGGTGAGGCCGGGGGAGGCGGCGTTGAGCACGTGGACGGTCCGGCCCGACCGTCGCACCACGATATCGTCCACCAGCTCCCCGCTGCGTGAGACCACCTGTTGGTGGTTATCTGAGGGCGCTGCCGCGCCGCACGACGGCTTCGAGCCACGATCCCGCCGCAATCGACGTGACCACGGCCAGCAACACAAGCATCGCGTAAAACGCACCGTTCACGATCCCGGCGTCGTAGGCCAGGGAGGCAAGCACGATTCCTGGGCCTCCGCGGCAGTTCAGGGCGGCAGCCAGGTTGCGCGCGCCGACTGGGCGTTCGCCTGCCCAACGAGCGCCCACGTAAACGCTCGCCGACTTCAGTGCCGAGGCGTACACAAGGAGGGCGACGAAGAACGCGACGTCGAACCCGGTCGAGAGGTCGAGCCTGAGGCCGACTAGAGCGAAGTACATCGGAACGAGCGAGGCGAACGCGAACTGCTTGATGGCTTGTTGCGCCTGCTGTAGTTGGGCGTCCTCCGTCTGTGCAAGGATGCCGGCCACGAAGGCGCCGAATAGTGGTGCCACACCGAGCACGAGGGAGATACCGCTGACCAGGAGCACCACCACGAGGAGGAAAGCCGTAGGGCTGCTCCGGTGGATGACATTGAGACGGGACCGGGCGGCGCGCTGGAAAAGGCTCGGGCCTGCAGCGAGTGCCAGGGTAAAGAACGCGAGTGTGACGGCAACGTGGTACAGCGTGCTCATCGTCGGGTTACGCTGCAGCGACAGCAAAGCCGGGAGCCCAACGATATCGTCTGGGCGGTTACCAACCAGGCCGAGCGTCACCGCAAGCACTGCGTACAGCAGTACATCCTCCAGCACCGCTGCGGACAGTACGATCCGGGCGAAGGGCGTGCTAAGGATCCCCAGGTCCAGCATGATGCGGGAAATCACAGGGATGCTGGTCACGGCCATCGCGACGGCGAGGACGAGGAGAAAGGCGGTGGTATTGTTGGCGGGTCCGATGAACACTTGGAGGTCGAACCAGCCGAAGAACCACAGTCCCCCTACGAACGGTACCAGCGTTCCGACGACGGTGATGAGCACAGCGGTTCTGCGTTCTCCGGACTCGAAAGTGGAGCGCACCTCGGTTCCGGAAGCGAACATGAGAAGCAACAGTCCCACCTGGTACACGGCGCCGAGCACAAATCCCGTCGCGGTGCGACTCGAAAAGACCCAGGCTTGCCAGGCGGGCGCCACGGCCCCAAGGAGAGTAGGACCGAGCACCATTCCACCGAGAATCTCGCCTACAACCCGAGGCTGGCGGAGCCGGGCAAACAGGTGGCCGCAACCGTGCGCCGTAGCCAGCAAAATGGCCAGCGCCAGAAGAACGTGCGCAGTATCTGAGGTGGTGTAGGTCACGAGTGAGAACCGGAGCGGTTATCCGGGAAGCAGTGGGAGCGTATATGTCACGGCCTTTGAGCGCCACGCCCAGTCCACGAAGATCCGCGCCTCATCCCAACGGCGTCGTGCCTTCCGCAGCGAGCCTCCGATGAGTCGAGTGAAACCCAGTGGGAAGGCCACGATCCCCGCAAGCGCTACTACACCGACGTAAGCCCGGGCGTACGCTTTGCCGCGATGCTTGGCGAAGTATTGGTAGGTCGCCTGGAGCCCAAGCCGTTTCGTGAGCCCGTACGGCAGCTTCTTGGTGCCGACGCTGTAGTGGTGCAGGAGCGGTGCGCCACTGACGTAACGCAGTCGCCCCAGCTGGCCGAGGCGCTTGCACAGGTCCATGTCGTCGAGATACAGCGGGACCGACTCGTCGAATCCGCCCAGGGCGCGCACCTGCTCCGTACGGCACAGCAGCGCCGCGCCGAGCAAGCATTCCACGTCTCGATCGGTGGTACCAGCCCACGGGGCGTAGTACTTCCAGGCCATGATCCGCGAGCGCGGGAAGATCCGGTCCAACCACAGCAAGTTGGCCAATTCGGTCCACAACGTCGGCAACCTACGCGCGCAGTTGGGCGAGAGGAACTCGTGCTGCTTCCTGACGCGGGGGCCAACCGCCGCCCGCTCGGGAAACCCGGCGAGCTCGGCGAGTATCCGCTCCAGCGTTCCGGGCTGCATTTCCGAGTCGGGATTGAGAAACAGCACGTACTCACCGCGCGCCAGCGGGAGGGCCTGATTATTGGCCTTCGAGAACCCCAGATTCTCCTGGTTCGCAATCACTTGCACAGCTGGGAATCGCGCCTGTACGGCCTCGACCGAGCCATCGCTCGAGCCATTGTCCACCACGATGATCTCGTGCGGGAGCGCGGCGGCACAGCGCGCGACCGACTCGAGGCAGGCGACCAGCTCGTGCGCCGTGTTGAAGCTGACGATGAGGATGGAGATCACGCTCTCGTCCTCACCCCTTTGATCCCCTCTCCCTTCAGGAGAGGGGACACTCAGCGCGTCCGTCGTTCCCCCTCTCCCAAAGGGAGAGGGGGACAGGGGGTGAGGACCCGAAGGGAGAGGGGGACAGGGGGTGAGGACTCTAGGCGGTCTTGAGGAGACCTGGGATGGAGATCAGGCGGCGATTCACCGGATCGGCGGCCAGCCGGAAGCCCTCGAGCGCGAAGACACCGAGGATCGGTTCGGACTCCGGCTCGCCGAACACCGCGATCGTGGGCTGCGCGCGCTCGCCTATCTGGATCTGTATCCACGCCACCGGATATCGCACCTCGCGTCCGTCGGCCAACACGAAGGGCCATTCCTCTTCCGGTGTCACGCCGAGCTGTTTCAAGACGTCCCGCGGGATCCACGTGTAGGTGGCACCCGTGTCGACGAGCGCCTCGATGCGCTCGAAGCCCTCCCCGGCCCGATTGCCGACCTGGACGGTGACCCGGAAGTGGCCCATCCCTGACCCAACCATTGCGCCCTCGGTGTAAAATTGCGTCAGCCGCAAGCTTGCGGGCTAACTGACGGGCCGTCAAGAGCTTAAAAAACGCGCGTGACCTCCCAGCCGCCGCCGGGCTCTTTATCCCCAGAGCCCATTCCTAGAGAGGCCACGTGACACGCATCGCCGTAGAGACACGCACGTCGCGGGAGCAGACGGTCTCGGATGTTGCCCTGTTGGAGCGGGTCGCCGAGGGAGACGTTCGCGCGCTCTCAGAGCTGTCCGCACGCCACTCCTTGAGTCTCCGCGCCCTGGCCTTCGGCATCCTGCGCGACGCTGTCCAGGCCGAACAGGTCGTGCAGACCACCTTCCGGGAAGTCCGCTACGAAGCCGGTCGGTTCGATCCCGCTCATTTTCCGGTGTTCGGCTGGTTGGCGGAGCTGACTCGCGTCGGCGCGCTGCAACGCTCCCGGGTCCGCGCCTAAGGGGCACACCGCTTGCTCTGAAGACAAGGAAATGCGTGTCGCTCAGTGGGTCCGGCTGCAAACGCCCGC
>QHZK01000359.1 GCA_003224635.1 Acidobacteriota bacterium
CGGCGCTGCTGGAGGACTTGAACCGCAAGCACAATCGGGCGATCAAAGGGTTGGACAACGAGGTGCTGGACGCCTTCCGCGAGTATTCCTGGCCGGGCAACGTCCGCGAGCTTCGCAACACGCTGGAGCGCGCTCTGATCATTTCGTCAGGAGAGGTGCTTGGCTTGAAAGACCTTCCTCCGGGGCTCGGCTGCCAAGGCGAGACGACGGAGAGCCCGCGGCTGCACCCGGGCATGACGGTGGAACAGGCCGAGCGCCGCCTGATCTTTGAAACCCTCAGCTTCACCGACAACAATAAGACGCGAGCGGCGGAACTGCTGGGCATCAGTCTGAAGACCCTTCACAACAAGTTGAAGGAATATGAAAATCAGCCTCAAAACTAAGCTGACGGCGCTCATTTCCTTTCTGGTCCTGCTGGTGGTCCTTGCCACGTCAACGCTGTTCATTTCGAGCTTCAGCAGGCTGACCATTCTCGCGGTCGAGAGTCGCGGCGACTCCATCGCCCAGGAAGTCTACGTCCAGGCGCGCGCCGCCTTGGAGGGAAGCCGGATGCCGGCGGGGACGGACCTGCGGGATTTTGTGCAGAAGAAGCTTGCGAGCGATACGAGGGTGACCTCGCTGCTGCAATCGGCAGTGGCTTACCAGCCCACGATCTATTACGTCACGATTACGGACACCCAAAACCGGATCATGGTTCACAACGACCCGGGCGAGATCGGCCAGCAACTACCGAGCGCGCCTCCTCTCCGAGACCTGAGGGCGGCCGGGTTGCGATATCAGCTTCGAGTCATTTACGGCCCGCCGAGAGTCTACGAGATGGTCTTGCCCGTCGAAATGGCCGGCAATCCCTTAGGCGATGTGCGTGTAGGGGTTTCCACGATTTTCCTGCGCGATCAGATTACGCCTGCTTTGAGCAAGGCCGTGCTGCTCGCAGTTCTGGTCGTCGTGCTGGCGACGCTCTCCGCCGGTATTGTTTCCTACAGCTTGCTGCGCCCCCTCGAAACCATCTCCCAGAGCGTGGACCGTTGGGCTCGCGGCGAATACGCGGAGTCGATCGAGCTCGACCGGACCGACGAGTGGGGCGTCCTTTCGTCGAAACTGAACTTGCTCGGAGAGCACATGCGCGGCGAGAAAGCTGCCTTCGTCGCCTTGAAGGAGAACCTGGACCAGCTCTTTTCGAACCTCGCCGACGGGATTCTGCTGTTCGATAAGCAAGACAGATTGGTGCTGGCTACTCCGGCGGTATCGCGATTTCTCGGCCGCGTATCGGACGAGCTGGTCCATCGGCCCGCCGCCGACATCTTCTCTTCTTCCACCCCCCTCGATCAAACGCTGCGAAAGGCGTTTGAGCAGCGCAACCTTGTAGGCTGGCAGACGATTGACGCCCCCGGACAAGGTCAGACCCCTGCGCGAGTGGCCGTAAACGTCCAGTTCGTGGAGGAGCAAGGCGAGCGCGTGGGAGGCTTGGTCACGCTGCGCGATGCGAGCACCCGGGCGCGGCTGGAAGACCAGATCGACGTTACCACGAAGCTGGCGGCCCTGGCGAAAATCACTTCCGGCGTCGCCCACGAGGTCAAGAACCCCTTAAACGCCATGGTCCTGCAACTGGAAATCTTGAAATCAAAACTCCGAGACCAGCGTGAAGAGGTCGCGCCGCAGTTGAACGTTCTTTCTTCGGAGCTCCAGCGGCTCGATCGCGTGGTCAAAACCTTCCTGGACTTTACGCGGCCGGTCGAGCTCCACCCTGCCGACCTGAATATCGAGAGCTTGGTTCATGAGGTGTTCACGCTGGCCGAGCCGCAGGCCCGGCAGAACAACGTCGAGCTTGTCTTCGATCGCAACGGCAGCGTGCCTCACTTGCGCGCGGACCCTGACCTGATGAAGCAGGCGTTGCTGAACCTCGTCCTGAACGGGTGCCAAGCCATGCCTTCGGGGGGTCAGCTCAGAGTAACGCCCCGTGTTTCTTCCAGTCACTTCGATCTGGAGATTGCCGATCAGGGCGTGGGGATTCCGCCCGAAGTGCAATCCAGGATTTTTTCACTCTTCTTCAGCACGAAACCGGGTGGGACGGGCATAGGCCTGGCGATGGCGTTCCGGATTGTCCAGCTCCACAACGGCTGGATGGACTTTTCGAGTGAGGTCGCGCGCGGGACAACGTTTCGAGTCTCGCTGCCGCTTTAAGAATTTGGATGTGGGATATTTTGAATTTGGAATTTTGGATTTTAGATTCCCAGACGCCAAGAAGCCGGTTTTGATTCGCTGCAGAGAATTCGGGTTCGCCCACGCCGGCTGGTCCCCCTGGACGGCAGAAAAATCTTCCAAAGGGCCCAACAGTCAGCGCCCATCGGTGGTAAAATCCTATAGCCCCCATGCGCAAGGGCCTTTCCTCAATGTTTGCCGCGGCGCTACTGATTGGCGGCTGCCCCAAGCGGCACACCACCTCGCGACTCGTGTACGTTCCACCGCCGGCCCCGGCCGCGACGCCCCAGTCCGCAACGACCACGGAGACGCTGGTGATCGAAGAACCGGCTCCGCCCGAGCCCGAGTCCAAGCCGTCAGCCACTGCGCCGACGCAAGAGTCCGCCGCGCAGAGAGCCAGACCGCCCCGCCGGCGCACAACCCGGCCCGACGCTCCTGCCGAGACCGAGCAGTCGCCCGCTGAGCCGCCTGCCGCCGACGTCCCGGCCCCGGCGCTCGAGCCACTGGGGACGCTTGACCAGCAGGCCAACCTGCGTCGCGAGATTGCCGCCGCCCAGGAAGGAACCCAAAAGCGAATCGCGCAGCTCGAGGGGGCAAATCTGGCCATTGACGACCGCAAGACGCTCGGCGACGCGCGAGCCTTCCTGGCGCAGTCTACGCGCGCGCTCGAAAACGGCGAATTGGGGCCCGCCCGCCTCCTGGCGCACAAGGCCGCCCTCCTGGTTCAGGCCGTCGAGCAATCCCACTGAGCGCGAAGTTCAGGAGTCAGGGACTCTCGAACGATGAATGATGAAGTTGTCAGTTCTTCAGTTCTGCTCCGAAAAGTTCGGCGAAGTCCTTTGTTTTCAGCGCGGCTTCCAACAGGGGTTCGCCGACTTTTCATGCTTTGCGGGTGTCGCAAAGCGACGTGACCACTCAGTTTTCAGTAAAGATCAGCAGAGACCAAGACTGGCCAGCAGTCCGAAAGACGGAAGGGACAATACTGATAACTGAAGACTGAGAACTGACAACTCCATCCCTCAGCATTCATCATTCGTCGTTCATCGTTCATCATTCGCCTTGGCCCACTACCGGGAGTGCACCACTCATGCCACTCTACTTCTCCGCGCATACGACGGCGTGCCTCACCAAGCAGGCTTTGCGCCAACTGATGCAGGAGCTTCTTACCTCGACTGACATCAAAGTGCGACGGTGTGTGGCGAGCCAGATTGGCGGGCGCATGCTGACCGAAGCCGAAGCGCCCGACCAGCCGACGCTCGAAAAGTGGTTCCAGGCGCGCTGGATCAACTGCGAATGGATCATGCGCATTGACCTCGACGCGCACGACGGAACGGTCGCGGAATTATGAATTATTGAATTGTGAATGAGTTCTTCTTCCGATATTTCTATTTATTCCATTAGATTGAATCATTTGATTGTTCACGATGTTCACAATTCATAATTCACAATTAACTCATAATTCGCAATTGCCTTCTCACATCCACCGGTGCTGGTTGCGGTAGAAGTCCACGGGCCGGTCCGGATAACTCTGCTTGAAGGCGCGGAATTGGCGCAGGACGCGTCGATGCCGCCGGTCCGAGGTGTCGAGCTTTTGGTGGGGCATCCTGATCAGCGCTCGCTCCACGCTCCAGACGTTTCCGGGTGACAGCCGCCAGTCGCACCGCTTGAGCGTCCCGAGGTCCAGCACTCCGTAACCCGTGATTCGCGCCGTATTGTCCACGTACGGGTCCACGTAGCTCATCACCAGGTGTCGCAGGGTTCGGAAGACGGGCTTGCGCCCGTGCAGGCCGAAGTCGCGCGAGCGCGCTACCGTCCCGTAGAGCCCGCGCCGGCGGAAGAGGAACAGCACGTGGTCGAGCCTGTCTTTGGATTCGAGGTCGAGGAGCAGCGGCGGATAGCCGTGCTGCTCGAGGATCGTCGCCGCGGTCAGCGCCGCTTCGAGGCAGTGGGCGCTCCAGTGCTGGACGACGCCGCGAAACGTCCGCAAGGTCTCGCCCTTCTTCTCCCAGTTGTAAGGCAGGGCGCGCAGAAAGCCCTGTACCTGCCGCGGGGTGCGATGCTTCCGGATGATCTCCCATTCTTTGGGCAGGAAATCCTCTCGGCGCGGCCGGCTCTCCGTTTTGGATTTCGGATTTTGGATTTTGGATTTGATTCCCATGCCGAGCCCTTGTAGGAGCCGCCGCTGCCGTTATCTCTATCAGGCGACGGATGACTAATCCAAAATCCACAATCGCAAATCGAAAATTATCGTGCCCATCGGTCATACCAGAGCTGAAAGCAGAGCAGCGTCCAGAGCGCCTTGCGGTGGTCGGCGCGCCGCGACCAGTGTTCTTCGAGCATCTGGCGCACGAACGCCGCGTTAAAGAGTCCATCGCGCTTGAGCTTCTGTTCACCGAGAGTCTCCTCCACCAAGGGCCGCAGTCCCGTTCTCATCCAGTCGGCAATCGGGACCGAGAACCCCTGCTTTCGCCGGTAGACGATCTCGCGCGGCAGCCATTTTTCCGCCGCCCACCAGGCGGTGGTCGAGGTAGGGCGTGCGGAGCTCGAGCGAGCACGCCATGCTGGCGCGATCGATTTTGACCAGCAGATTGTCCTCCAGGTACAGGCGAAAATCGAGGTACAGCATCTCGGCAGCGGGCTCTTCAAAACACGCACCTTCGAGCACCCGGCGGAGCGGCGCAAAGACCATCTGGCTTGGACGCAGCGCATCTCGCGAAGCGCTCCATGGCTCGGAAAAGAGCTGGTCAAGCTGCGCGGGCGAGAACATTCCGAACCAGATCTGGTGCCGCTCGCCGGGTTCTCGTTCGGCGTAGGTGAGCAAGCGTCCGAGCAACAGGCTCATCGGTACGGCGGCGGAAGAGACCGGGAGGAAACTCTCAAGGCGCTCGAAAAGCTGGCGGCGGAGCCACCTCGGCAGGCGGAGATAGCGCCGCGCGAGTCCCACTCCGAGATACGT